>NC_015676.1:1527460-1832952 GCF_000217995.1 Methanosalsum zhilinae DSM 4017
TATCTATCTATCTACCTATATGCCGATCTAGTCTACATCATCATCCATAATCTCTGATGTTTTTACAAACTCATGGGGTAAGGATTAAAAAATGTCTGTTCCAAAAGATAGCTGATATTATACTTTAATGCAATTGACCTTAAATGTGCCCTCATTGACAATAAATCTACATTTCCTTCAAAATAATTTATAATAAAGCTACATAGCTGTATTCTTTCGGTTTTGCAAAGGTGTTCCTGAATAATTGCAGAGATATCCAGAATTACCATATCCCGGGATGAGTGTACAAAGCCTGATGAGAGAATTTCAAGAAAACAGACATGATATTTTTTTATCAAGATAGGTAATTTGTGATTACAGGAATCTCCCACCATCTGCTTCACAGTAGAGTCCAGCTGCCTGAACATATTCCTGTCAAATGATTTTAAAAAAATTTCATTCTGTCTATGAAATCTGATTAGTGGAAACACTGTATTTGAGCTGTGCATAGCATCTATTGCATTCCTGAAGCTGGCTAATGTAAATACCCGGCTCAGAAAATAGTCCCTATGTTCAGGATTTTCCATATTTATTTCATTTATCATCGGATGATATGGGAACATCCTGATAACGTGCTGTGAAAATATCCCGGTGCCGTTTCTGGAGAATTCCACATCCATCGATTCTGGGATATATAGCTTGACATCATTGATTCCACAGGATGGGGACTTTGACTTCAATATAAATCCATCAACTTCATCACATGAATTTAAAAAAGATAAAGAGAACCGGTTAATTACCTCACTCAGATCACCACTCCCGTGAGGCTGTATAAATTGTATTTGATCTTCATCTGAAACGAGCAATACAGGCTGGCGGGGTACACCAAGCCCTATTGAACATTCAGGACAGACAGGTATAAATTCAGCGTCTTTTGCCAGTTTTCTTACCCAGCTACTTTCAACAGTACGGCCATCATACCTGCAATTATCGAATTCAATACACCTGCTGATAACTATCTTTGGTACCGCATGATCACCGGATAAAAATTGATCTGTTCCTGGGGCACAGCTATCATTCATAGGGAGAAATCTCACTAAAGACCACAGTTCTTTTAGAGGAACATTCCTTACCATACTTTATAAAGGATTCAATGGACTCTTCCAGATGTTGAGGATCTACGACCCCTACTTCTTCTTTGATAGGGTTTCCCTGACAGAAGAATTTGAAAGTCGGTGTTGCCAGGATCTCATATCTTGAAGCAGTCCACTGATTTGAAACAATATCAATCCGGATAAATTTACAGGATTTACTGTATTTTTGTGCATATTTTCTGAAATGAGGATATATTAAACTGCAGTGGGGACACTCTGGCTGGTAGAAAAAAACAACTACAGGCATATCTTCCTTTTCGACAATCTGCTCCCATGTTGAATCATCTACCTCAATAACGTCATTGTTAGTATTGGTCATAACAGACACCTGATTAAATAATATATACTTACGAATATATAAACTAGAAGTCAAAATTATAGAAAATTTGTATTTGATCTTCCAGAAGATCGTAAATCTCAGCTTTTACTTAATCATTCAGTATTCTAAGATAAGGCATTATATTTGCATATAGCCATGTAACAGAAACAGAAACCATAGCAATCCAGAGAGTAGAAAGCATTACCAATCCATCAGCTCCAATAAGCAGCGCTGCCATTACAAAGGTTTTTAATCCAATAAGGCGAACAATTTGAATCCTTTTAGATGATAGGAAAGCTTTGCCCTTATCATCCATACTTTTGACAGGCTTTGAAATAAGAATGGCAGGAATGTATAGTACGGTTATTGTGAACAATATATAGAAAACCTCTAAAAATATTTCCATGCTTTCACTATTTTTTATCCCAATAAGGACAACAGATATGATTATTGAAATTATTGCAAAGTACAGGTGCCTTCTGCCAGCCGGTGGGAGCCTGCTGTCCAGAATATAAAATGCAGACATTACCGGCCCAAATATCCAGCTGTGATCCAGAATAATCCATACTCCAACAATAAACACGACCAATGAATCGATCATTGTCACCTCGTTTCCTGATGTCCGGCTTAAAATTCGGAAAATAAGAAGAAGCCATAGTATCAGCAGCAGATTCGGAACTGCGTTCAGATATATATATCCTGCAACCAGAAAAGCAGCAAGTATGGCAGTATAATCATTATCAGGGTCCATTTCGCGTGTCAGTGCCCAGGAAAGGAACACTGCTATAGCTGCTGCAGTTCCATCCACTAAACTGTAGTTGACAGGTATTCCTGACAGAAATCTGGTAATTGATATGAGAAGAAGTACAGCAGCTGAAAGAACTAGTATTAATAGATTCGGAAAATAGCCGGTATCTATGGATCTTATCAGAGAACTTATTCTGGAAATATTCATGTGAAACCCTGGTACTGAATATTTTAGAAACCTGTATAAAGAAATGTACTGATGGATAGAACAGGCCTTTGATCAGGTCAGTTCCTTATTCTCATCCTGGAAAAATTCCATAAATAAGATAAGAAAAGGGAGAAAAGCCTGTAGCTTTTGCCCTTTTTACCTGTGCGTGAAGTATGCCACCACGTCAGGACTTACAGAATCGATCCTACAAAACCCAAATCTTTCAAACTGGACGGTATTATTCAATTCATTGACAATTCCATCTTCACCTATACCAAAAAACTCTCCATCCGGTGAAAGTACCCGGACAGAAATGCCATTTTCAGGGACCCAGTGAACAATCCGCATTTTTTCCTTTTTTATGTCTTCAACCGAATCACCCAAGTACTGTGCTCTGAATGGATCCAGTGACTCTATTTCAATATTATAGAGATCTTTCAGGCGAATCTTGTCCCCTACCTTCATATTTTCAGTGTCTTTCTGGCATATCAGAAGATGAGGATCTGCCCTTACATCTATCTCACGAATACCCCGATCCTCCGTGGGATGCAGTGGAGGTCTTGCATTAAAGGAAGGTGCACCAGATATCATGACCTTTACCGGATCCCATACAAAGAAATATCTGTTCGAAACCGGATCTATGATTTTCCTGTTCTCTGAATATAGTGAATCCAGGCTTACACTGATATCAGTTTCTCCTACACCCATATCTATCATGAACTTTCTTATAGCATCTGCCTTTATTCCACGCCTTCTAAATGCCCTTATTGTCGGAAGTCGTGGATCATCCCATCCTGAATATTTACCTTCTTCTATCGCTTTTCTGATATCACTTGTACTGAGTTTACCAAGCTCATGTATCTTTATCCGTCCCCAGTGTGTTGTCCGGGGATATTCCCACCCAAGATAGTCATATATATATTTCTGACGTTTTTCACTATCCATCAGGTCTTTACCCCGGATTATATGAGTCATTCCCAGTTCGTGGTCCTCTATTGCACCTTCAAAGTCAAGCAAAGGCCATACCACGTACCGGTCTGCAATTTCAGGACGGGGATGGGGAGTTTTGACTATCCTGAAGGCACCAAAATCACGCAGGGCAGGATCTGGATGCTGAATATCGGTCTTTATACGAAGCACTGCCTGCTTTTCATCATATTTACCTGCAAGCATATTGTCCCAGTATTCCATATTCTGCTCCACCAAATGGTCTCGATGAGGACAGGGCTGTTTTGAGTCCTTGTACCCTTTGAACTCACCGCCTTCACAGAAGCATACATAGGCTCTATTCAGCTCTATCAATTTCTCTGCATACCTGTAATAGGTATCCAGATGGTCTGATGCCTTCACAACCATGTCCGGTTCAGCACCAAGCCACCTACAGTCATCAACATACCAGTCATAAGCCTCCATCATAGGTCTTTTTATCTGTGGATCGGTATCATCAAAGCGTACTATGAAGGTGCCATTATACTTCTTTACATACTCTGAATTAACCACTATTCCACGGGTGCTGCCAAGTGTAGGTGGGCCATTGGGATTGGGAGCAAAGCGCATCACGACCTTTTCACCCTCCTTCACATCAAGTGGCTTGAGACCTTTTACAGGCTCTTTTTTCGTGCATAGCTCCTCAATCAGTTCCGGAGCTATTTCTTCAAGCCTCTGGTTCCATTCGTCAGGGTCTCCCCTTGAGATCTCATCAATTACATTCTTTATCTGTGCAGACACTTCCTTTGCAAATGGTCTCAGATGGGGGCATTCACCCATAACCTTGCCCATTACAGCCCCCATTTGCGGTGCTTTTCCGTACTTTACAGCATTCTGAAGTGCATATTTTTCTATAGTCTTTATTTCCTGATCACTGACTGTCATAGAATTCACCATGAATAAAAAGAAATATCAGGCCAGCTGGACAAATATTCTGATCGAGCTTTCTATACAGGTTGTTCTCAACCTGTACTGTTGTATTCGTCCTGATATAAGGTCATATTGTGCAGATGGTTATGGAGAGAACTGTTATCATTTAAGTTTTCCTATATCCCGTATCTGCTTTATCCTTGAGAGCATCTGGTCGATATTGCTTTCAAAATCCTGGAAGAATTCTTCAACTCTTTCCCCGGCAACTGCTCCATGGACTGAAGGTTTTATAAGACCCTGCTGCTCAAGTACCCTGAGGGAGTATCTTACCTTATGGGTCGCCATATCAGTTTCTTCTGCCAGTTTGAGGATCCCGATAGGTCCATCCTCAACAACCTTATTGAGAACTACCAGATGCCTTATACAAAGATCCATTTCCCTGTTAACCTGATCAAATAACATTATACTACCTCATTCACCAACTTGCCTATTCCCTCTATTTCAACCTCAACGCTATCACCCACTTTGAGCTCACCAACTCCAGGTGGAGTTCCTGTGGCGATCACATCACCTATTTCCAGTGTCATTATCTGTGACACGAATTCTATCAAAAAAGGAATTCCCGAGATCAGGTTTGAAGTACTTGAATCCTGGCACAGGTTCCTGTTTACACGGGTACTGATCTTTGCATCGGAGGGATCAAAGTCATCTGCAGGCGCTATGAAGGGACCAATTGGTGCAAATGTATCAAAGCTCTTGGCACGTGTCCATTGACCATCACGCTTCTGAAGATCACGTGCAGTTATATCATTAAAGCAGGTATACCCTGCGATCACATCATCTGCCTTTTCAGCTACTATATTTTTACACCTTTTCCCTATAACCACTGCAAGTTCTCCTTCAAAGTCCACCTGTTTGCTTATAGGGGGATAGACGATCTTCTGCAGGTGGCCTATGATAGAAGATGCGGGCTTCATAAAGATCACCGGCTCGGAAGGTATTTCCATATCCAGTTCTTTTGCATGGTCTGCATAGTTTAGGCCCACACAGATGATCTTGGAAGGTTTTGTTGGAGGCAGTATTTCAAGTTCTTTAAGGTCAAAACTCCTTCCTTCAAAATCACCCATAGCATATACCTCGCTGCCATCCACATTGCCATAGAATGTATCTGTCTCAAATCTGAACTGACCAAGCATATTGAACACACTTAAATTTTGATTTATGATAATTATTTCAGGTTCTTACAAACCGCAATGATCTTTAGCTCAAAAAGTATTAAAACATATTATATCTATATTGCATTTATTGCAACAAAAAGTTCGCCCTATATTCTATCAGGATAATTTATTGCAAAAGAATCATTTTCATCCAGTATAATATCATCTACAGAATATTCAGATTACTACCATTAATTAAGCACTGATGATTTGTGATCTGATATGGGAGCTATAGAATTATAAATATTATCATTATACATTTATATCTGGTTCATTTATCATTTTTTTCCAGTATTTGAAGGAACCACAAGAACTTTTACTTTCGAATGACGAATCACATTCTCAGACACGCTTCCGATAAGAAAACGATCGATCCCGGTCCTTCCAAGAGTCCCCATAACTATAAGATCCATATTATTTCCATGTGCATAGGCAGTTATCTGCTCTGGAGGATGTCCTTCAAGTATTACTCCGGTAGCCTCTACACCTTCCATTTTAGCTTTATCCATCACATATTCAATGGCCTTGTTGGCAACCTGTCTTATGGTATCATACGGAGCTTCCCATTCTTCCATATGGGATTTCATGTAAGATGTCAGGGAATGGGATGGAACCACCATTACAGCATAGACCTTTGCACCGCTAGCTTTTGCTATCTCTATCCCCAGGTCCACAGCATTCTGAACATTCTTTGAACCATCTGTTGCTATCAGTATTTTTTCGTATAATCTTTCGTCCAATCAGCACTCCTCCAGAAGTCTTCATGAAAATAATTTTAAAGGTAAAATGTACCTGTAGATCTGATATGACGGTGTGAATATGACTCTTTATCTCTTTTTTCAAATCTATACTATTAATATATCATGATTTGCATATATATTTGCCTGCTAGTATCATAAGATAATATCATAAATTAATAATGACACATGCAGGACAGGGGAGTTCTGATAGACAATACCTTTATTCAATGAACACAAAAGCTGAAAATATGTCTGCGTGTGGACAAAAATACGTGCCTAAAACGCCTTTTTGTGCACAAAACCTATATATACACATATAATCATAAATATCGGTGACAGTTTTTTAAACTCCCCTATCCGCACTCAAACAACAATAGGAGATAAATTTTGAAGAAAATAGTACATGCACAAACAGTATTGCCCAAGGAAGATCTAATTGCCCTGAAGCAAAAATGCGGAGAATCGTCAACCACCGATGCCCTCAGCATTGCAGTGTACCATTATCTGGAGTGCGAGTATACAGATATCGGGGAAAAGATGTGGACTAAAAAGATCGAAGAAATTGTCCAGAAAAAAAAGAAGGATAAAGAAAACGATTAACATTAAACCACAAAGCCACAATAAGAGAGAATGTCAAATTAGGAGGGAACATAAATGGATAGACTTAAAAATATAATGAACAGGGACGATGCAGTCTCACCGGTCATCGGCGTCATCCTGATGGTAGCCATCACCGTCATCCTGGCAGCTGTAATTGCAGCATTCGTCTTCGGAATAGGCGGAGATATCGGACAGGCACCACAGGCAAGTATTAGTGCTAGTGCAACGACTGTGGGCGACAATAATGTAATGCAACTAAACCACCGTGGTGGAGATGAAGTCAGTATGTCTGAAACAAATACACGTATTGTACTGACATTACCAAATGGTACAGAAACCAATATTGTTGAAAGAGATTTTCAGGGAATTTTTTCAGCTGGTAGTACTTTATACATTTTCAATGAAACTGGTGATTATAAAATCGGAATCTATGAAAATGTGACAGACGCTACTACCAGTAATATTGCAACTTCTGGTGAAACGTTAGGTCTTAGAATTGTAGACGTTCAAAGTCAGCAATTAATCTTCAACCGCAATATAAGATTCTAAAACTAACAGCACAATGGTGTTGTTACCTTTTTCTTCTTTTTTTGTTCCGTGTACACTCAAAGAGCCGGTGTGCCGTACGTACTGTTTTTCGCTTGTGCCATGAATTCAATGGAAGTCATGTTGTAGGACATAGTTTAGTAAGAAAATTCACTAACCACCTCTATTTAAGCCACGACAATTGTTTCTATTGAACCGTGGGTAAAGAGATATTTTGTATGTCATCGGTTAAATAGGTCTTGCTGAACATAAATTCAGAACTATATTTAGTAAATAGCAAGCCGAACACTCGGTAACCTTCGAGCGTACGATTTGACCTCAAAGGTACTTTGAGTTAATATTTTTTTTTAAAACAAACACGGTGAGTTAGTGAGTGAAACACGCAAATACATCCCTTACGTAGAACGATCTGCGGAGGAATCTGAAAAATTTCCCAGGAAATGTGATGAAAAACTACCAATGCACCAACGCTGTTTCTACTACGATTCATTCTATGGTCGCTGTATTAGACGCAGAGTTCGAGTCAATACCAACCATCTTGGTTGTAGTAGTTTTCGCGGAAAATAATTCTTCCAGTAGTATCTGTGTTTTATAGATCTCTGTAAGATGTTTTCTTGTTTCCTGGCCGTATAGTTGTTGAACAAATGTGCTTCGCACATGGAACAGATGTTCAACTAAATGTAAACTTTAAGTGGAGTACAGCGTTCACTAGTTATCATATATCAAATGTTCTTTTCAGGTAGAAGGCAGGCCACGTTTGTTACAATGTATTTCATTTTCACCAACTAATAATTCTCTTGTTACAAGAATGAATCTTTTTTAGAAAAAATAACAATAAGGGATGATTTCTGTGTGAATAAAATTTAGTTTTAGATGGAGGTGCATCAAGTGTTTAAAAAAAGATTATTATGGCTCTCTCGGCATGAACCAGATAGCTTACAGAAAAAAGAATTGCAGAGAATATTAGGTAATTACGAACTTATCATGCATCCGGATCCTGTAGAAACTGGAGCACAGGTTGTGAATCAAATGAAAATAGTGGGGGCAGACGATGTATTTGTAGTTCTTCCAAATCATTTACTTGAAGATTTAATTAAATTGGGAATTAAGCCTATTAAAGCACATATGAGTCGGCTTACTGATTCTAATGGAAGTATTTCGTTTGTACATGAATATTTTTACAGGGTGCATTATATGAAAATAGTCAAGGAAGTACTGTAACAGCTCCTAAACTCTTAATGTATTTACTAGTTACTTTAAAAGAACCTAACCTGTTTAACTTAAGATTGGAACTTTTCTTTGCAAAATCAACAGTTTGATTCGATTTAAGAAATGTATTCTGTTTTTGCACAAAATGTGGTGATTTAAAGCATATTTCAACATGCAGAGCACCTGCCATTTAATTGCTACATCTATCTTAGGCGCAGATAAGCCGATGACCGATATCATCGTTCAAGGTGTCATCTAGTTTGACTGTTCTAGTAGCCGCCCTTATTTTGCCATCATTGAGTTCAAGTCCAGCAAATTATCTTCTTTCTCCATACTGTATCATTTCTCTTTTTTGAGATTATACCGAATCTTTCATTATCTGCACATTTAGTATAGGATTTCATTACATATATCTGAAAATTGAAATAATGTCTACCGTGGTTCAGGACCTACACCCATCCTGTACGGCCAGAGAGCACAGCTTTCCTGACCTGCACATAAACGTATAGAATCGCTACTACCACAACAACAGTCCCAACAATGCTGCCTTATTGTTTTTATTAGCCCAGGCACTTTTCTTTTTGATATCCCATTACGCTTGAGTATTGGGTTGAGCCTACACTGTGTGTTTTCACACTGTTTATACTTATCAGAATCCTCGGGAAAATAACACTCTTTGCAGTGAGTATCAATCACTCTTAAAATTTGCCGTTTTGTCGTCATTGTAAAACCCTCGTTTTTAGCTTCTAGAATTAATTTGACCCCCTTACCCATAGTTTAGTATAGGTGAGGTCAAAAAAGTTTAATAGTAAAATTCAAACCCGACTTGTTTTATAAAGATTTCCCTGCCACAGAGGTAGGTCACAGACCTAACTTTAGTGAACTCAAAGAATTTCGATGAATTTTGGTGAATTTTGAGAGATTTCTGAGGGATCGGTTTGAAATTAGTATGTAATTTCTGTGTAATATTACACAGTATATCTCTTAGTATATCTCTTAGTGTAAGACAGCAGTATAGATATACTGTGTGCTTACACATAGGTTAATACTGTGTGATCACTAAGAAGTTAACTACTAAGAAACTACATTGTAATCACTAAGAAGTTAACTACTAAGAAACTACATTGTAATCACTAAGAAGTTAACTACTAAGAGATTACATTGTAATTACGTTGTATATTACACGTGTAATTACTATGTATATATTACATACCATTCGGGTATCCGAAATTATTATCAGTCGCCATTTAGGGTACCCTAACTTTTCGAAGCAGGGGGAAAGTATTCCGCCCCGTGTTGATATTATCAAGTATCGTGCGCCTGCACACACCCAAAAAGATGCCTGGAGCAAATTTTGTTGCTAATAAATGTGTTTTTGAAATATATTTCCTCACTCTAAATGACGGATTATAAGTTAACACTATTAGGTTCTTTTTGTGCTGCATACAAGATAGTTCACTCCACATACGAGCGTATTTACAAAATATAGGTCTTAATTTTTCACCATTATGCTGGAATCAAGTTTAAGCAGCTTTTAATAACAGATAATAGATTATTAGGTAGTATGACGAAGCCCGAACAAATTCCAATCACTCGACACCTATCCCCAGATGATCTGGATACAATTCTACGTAGAGTCTCTTTTATAAAACTTCGCTACGAAGGACTCTCAGTTGAAGAAGCGGCCAAGTGTGTAGGCATTTCAAAAGTAGCAGGTTACGGATGGCAAGATAATTGGAATAAAGAAGGATATGAAGGATTAAGGTTTAAATATGCAGGTGGTCGCCCATCTAAACTTAGCGCTGAAGAACTTGTTGAGTTAACAGAATTGCTAAGGCAAGAAGAAAAATGGACTACTAATGACGTTCACGATCTTATCCTTGAAAATTTTAATGTTGAGTACAGCCTCAAGCAAGTAAGAGTGATACTCAATAAGCTTGGTCTTGAAAAGATCGATAAGCGCCATTATAGTTTAAAGGATTAATAGTCTCCAATCAGAAATAGAGGTCAGGGTAGATTAGACCGAAAAGAAGTTTCATGCAATGTAATGTAACAATAAGATCATATATCTCACTGAGATGAAGTAAATGGGTGGCCGGTCTACCATTAACCCCTACTCCCGGACCGCCATTCATGCTCTGATAATCTTTTAAATTAAATACCTTTTTAGGCTTATTAATTTACCAGGAACCTGCATTAAATCTTATTTCAAAATGAATTTTTGCTGCCGGACGTAGAAACAGCTGTGGAGATGCACAATACGAACATGAAAAGAATAGAGGAATGAAAATGACATTTAACGTTAAATCAGTCGAGCTTTCTAATGGTATAACTTTGCAATGCGTTGAAAAGGGCAACCCTACGGGCATTCCTGTATTGCTGCTGCACGGCATAGGTGATTCATGGCACTCCTTCGAACAGGTATTATCACATCTGCCTGAACATATTCATTCCTTTTCATTGACCCAAAGAGGGCATGGGGATTCCAGCCATCCTGAAGAAGGCTATAGTTCTTATGATTTCGCAGAAGATCTTGTTTCATTCATGGATGCTTTACAGCTTGACACTGCTTTTCTTGTAGGCCATTCAAGTCCTGGCACAACCACAGCCAGACGTTTTGCAATAGAATATCCTGAGCGCACTATGGGAATAGTCCTTATAGGCACCATTGTAGATATATCAAGCAGCCTGGTGGTACAAGATTTTTGGGATTCTACAGTATCAAAGATGGAAGATCCTGTGGATCCTGACTTCATCAAAGAGTTTTAGGAGAGTACATTTGTCCGGCCGATACCACAATCATTTTCGAAAATAATCATGACAGAACCTTTGAAGGTCCCGGCACACGTGTGGAAATCAAAAGCAAAAGCCGATTTACAGGATGATTTGGCAGGATCTCTCAGCAAGATAAAGGTTCCAACCCTGATTGTATGGGGGGATCAGGATGAATTCGGCCAGAGAAGCGAACAGGAAACATTATTGAAAACTATTCAAGATTCTCAGCTTCTGATATACAAGGGTCATGGACACTCACCTCACTGGGAAGCGCCAGAACGTGTTGCGAAAGATCTTGTGAACTTCATTGAAAATGTAGTCAGTTGAATTTGTAACAGTCATTGCCTTGTAGGAAGAATAAAAATACTTTTAAAACAAGTTAATTAACAAAAAAATCACATATCTACTTTTAGATCAATGCAGGCAATCCATAGATTTCAGGAGCCGTTTTAAAGATATTAAGCTGAAAATACTTTTTTAGTGGGAGGGGGTAACTTAGGACCTCATACTGCACACTAACTTATTATTTCTGGAATATAGAGCGTATAACTGGTAGGGATCACTAAAATGAATCTTAGTTTAAAATAATTTTTTTGAGGGAGTACACGTTAAAATATGGTTGAAAATTTCTGAATCCAATTTTGGTAGTCATCTATTTTATTCTTTTTGTAGTTGGAACTCTTACACCTGGAACACTTCAATAAAGAATTATAGCTACTTCAATATAACTACCAGGGCTTTTTTCATTATTTCAATCATCTCTTAGAAATTTAATGAGTAAACTGATTGATAATATTATGACTGTCAGAAAGCTTAAATACTATGACGTTGTATATATTATTATAGAGTTCATACTGAATGAGCTCTCATAATCATAGTGGGTTAGTGGATATAATGCAGGACTAGATAGTGTTTTTGCATAATGAAAGCGAGAAATTAGGCTTAAATTAAAATCCAATTATTTTAGTGCCGCGCGGATATCATAGCAGAAATGCACCTGTGCTAGTTATAGAAATTAAACAATATCCTTTAGCTACCACTATGGACTTTCTCGATACTATATAATATTTTTCAAGTAGGTTCAATTATGAAAATAGATAATGGTTTAATTGGAAATGTGTATGTAGAAAACATACCACAAGAACTGAAGGAATACGATCAGTGGCTCTTATGGAAATGGGAGATTAATTCATCTGGGAAAAGTAGCAAGGTTCCATATACCATTAATGGAACTCGTGCAAGTCCAACAGACCCTACAGATTGGGGTACATTTATTGATGTCATCAACACATATACCGAAAGTTGCGAGAAATATGGAGGCATTGGGTTTGCATTTAGTGAAGAAGACCCATTTATTGGAATTGATCTAGATAAGATCATAGATGAAGAATCTGATTTTATTGATGCAGAGGCCCATGATATAGTTCTTGGCCTTAACTCATATGTTGAATATTCACCCAGTAAAACTGGTTGCCATGTTATTATAAAGGGTGAAAGAGATCCAAGTGGAAAGAATAGGAACGGTAACTTTGAAATTTACAGCGAAGCTCGTTATTTTACAATGACTGGAGACATTATTGAAGACTGTCCCACTGAAATAAACGAAGCAAACGATTATTTTGATGAACTGCAGGAAAGAGTAGGATATCGAACACCCAGCACAACAGAAAATATACTTTTAAAGGATTCTAGCTTGTCAGAAAATGTAGATGAGATTATTGAAAAGTGCATGAATGCTAGGAATAGTCAGAAGTTCATTGATTTGTTTGAAGGTAATTGTAGCGGTCCAATATATAGTTACCCATCTCCAAGTGAAGCTGACATGGCACTATGTTGCATTATCGCATATTATACCGATGATGAATCGGTTATATTTGAAGTTGTCAAACAGTCAAACCTTTTTAGAGATAAGTGGGAAAAGGAACAGTATAGAAAAACAACAATAGGAAAAGCGATTGCTTCTGTTAAATCTGATACTGTTTGGCAAGGAATTAAATTACCACCAAGGTACAAGATTAAAGAAGATGGTCTGTACGTTGTAAAAAAAGGTAATAATGGAGAATATGATGATCATATCACATATACTCCAATTGTGATTTCAGCAATCTGTCATGGAGTAGATGAAGGTAAGTTCTACTATGAAGTTACATTCAGGGATCCTCAAGGAAATTATAGGACAACACATGAATCTCAGAGTAGCCTTCTCAATAAGAATTGTGTCCAGGAACTAGTTGATAAAGGACTGAACATAACTGCAAATAAATATAATGACCTTAGCAGTTATTTCTCAGCTTCAATTAATTCTAATGTTAAGAACATTATTAATAAAAAGCATGTACTGAACAACGGATGGAAAAAGGATCAATCTTTTGTGATAGGTGATAGACTTTACAGTAAAGATGGGTTAGATACAGTGATTCAGGGTAATCCAAACGAAACAAAGGGTCTTGTAATAAAAGGTAGCCTTGAATCATGGAAAGAAGCTGTTGAAGACATTATCAAAGATAATTCAATAAGATTTAAGATGTATTGTGCAATGTCTTCATTTCTTCTAGAACCACTAAATTCTCAATCATATATATTGGATCATTCTGGAGAAACATCAACCGGAAAGACCTTTGGTACTTCAGTTGCATTTAGTTTATTGGGGAATCCTGAACATTTAATGTTAGCTGGAGACTCAAGTCCCACTTACCTGGAAAACTATGCTGCAATTCATTGTGATTTACCTATATTCATAGATGAAAGTAGTGTTCAATCTGATGAAGGGGTGTTAAAGAAACTAACATATATGTTGGCAAATGGTATAGGTAAGGGCAGAGGCACTAATACAGGTGGAATTCACCACGTTAAGCACTGGAACACTGTTGCATTTATTACAGGAGAGAAACCAATAACGGGACATAATGCTTTTGGTGGTCAGCAAGTACGTGTAATTGAAATCCATGATAAGTTGCCAAAGATGAGTAATAAGGAGATTAAATGTATCTCAAGAGAAATTTTAAAGCATCATGGTCATATTGCAGACATGTTTGTTAGAAAGGTCTTTGAACAGTTTGATTCACTTGAAGAAATGTATGATTTATTTCAGGACCATTTCACAAATAGCGACAGTAATACCATGAACAGACTCGGAGATACTTTTGCACTTATTGCTCTTGCAGGCAAACTCCTTGAAGAAGTTTTTCAGGATATCGGAATGGAAAAGGCCAGTTCACTTGAGGTTACAGAAAGCTTCTTTAAGAAATCTGTTAAAGACAAACCAATTGTACCATATTATGTGAAGGCTTTACAAACAATTGATAATTTTGTGGAATCCCATATGTCCTTTTTCATAAAGGGTAGCGACTGGGAAAATTATAGCCATGATATTAAGTATGGGTGGATTGCTGATGAGTATATTGATTTCATACCGTCCGAATTGAAAGAAATATGTGATGATAAAGGTATTTCATTTTCACGTATTAAGGAAGAGTGGCATAACAAGAAAATATTGAGAACCAATGCAAATAGAAAGGATTATCGTGCAAAGCATTTTAATGAAGATGGTTCAGAATTTAATTCTGGTGTATTTAGAATTAATAGAAAGCAAATGAATGAACTATTAGAGTCTTATTGAGTGGGCCTTTGATTTTTTCACAAAGTTCACAAGAATCACAAGGAAAGAAGAGTATATTATAATATACTCTTTAAATTAATTATAAAAACTATAAAATATATTATTATACTCTTAAAAAAACTGTGAATATCGTGAACTTTGTGACTTATTTTATCTATTGATATTGCTAAAAAGTTAACTTCTTCTTAAGTCATTCAAGCCTGCATACACCTATATGTTAAAATTAGAGTCAGTCCAACAAAATAAATTAATAAGTAATCTATAAAATGGACAAGTATGTTATGTACAGTGCACTATGCTCTATAACTTTTTATGAATTCATCTGAGGAATTATCTAATGGCTAAATCAACCAATAATAATGGCAGAACTCTTGAACAAAAGCTATGGGAAGCTGCTGATAAATTACGAAACAATATTGACGCTGCAGAATACAAGCATGTTGTCCTGGGCCTGATCTTTATTAAATATATATCCGATTCTTTTGTAGAATTATATCAGGAATTAGAAGCAGATGAAGATTCGGATCCCGAAGATATTGATGAATATATTGCAAGGAATATTTTCTGGGTTCCTAAAGAGTCCCGCTGGGAAAATATTGTAGCCGATGCCAGAAATTCAACTATTGGAACTACAATAGACAATGCAATGAGACAACTCATGAAAAACAATGAGAGTCTAACCGGTATTTTACCTACAAATTACGGAAGACCAGAACTTGATAAACACAAACTTGGAGAACTTGTAGATATTATTCATTCAATTGAATTCGATGAATCAAAAGAAAGTGAACGTGATGTTCTTGGTCGAGTTTATGAATATTTCCTGGGTAACTTTGCTAGTGCTGAAGGTAAAAAAGGGGGAGAGTTCTATACTCCCAGTTGTGTTGTAAAAACTCTGGTTGAAATGATAGAGCCATTTAATGGTAGAGTCTATGATCCATGTCATGGTTCAGGTGGTATGTTCGTGCAAAGTAGAAGATTTGTTGAACAACATGGAGGTACTGACCAGGATATCTATGTCTATGGTCAGGAATCTAACCCGACCACATGGAAATTGTGTAAAATGAATCTCGCCCTGCACGGCATCGATAATGATGTGAGAATGGGGGACACGTTTCGAGAGGATAAGCATCCTAACCTGAAAGTAGATTACATACTCGCAAATCCACCATTCAATATAAGTGACTGGGGCGGTGAAAATCTACAGGAAGATGTCAGGTGGAAATACGGAGTTCCTCCCAAAGGCAATGCGAATTATGCATGGATTCAGCATATGATATATCACCTGAAACCAACTGGTATTGCAGGGTTCGTTTTAGCTAATGGATCACTTTCGTCCAATACTTCTGGTGAAGGTGAGATTCGGAAAAATATACTTGAAGATGATTTAGTTGACTGTATTATTGCAATGCCTGGACAGCTGTTTTACAACACAGGAATTCCGTGTTGTCTCTGGTTCGTTACACGTGATAAAAAGAATCACCGGTTTAGAGACAGGAGAGGTGAAGTGCTGTTAATAGACGCCAGAAATATGGGTGTAATGGTAGATCGAACACACCGAGAACTCACGAATGAAGATATTAAGAAAATCGCTGATACTTATCATGCATGGCGTGGTGAACCTGATACTGGTGAATATGAAGATGTTGCAGGATTCTGTAAGTCTGCTACACTTGATGATATACGAAAACACGACTATGTACTAACTCCAGGAAGATATGTGGGATTTGCAGATGAGGAAGAAGATGATGAACCATTTGAGGAGAAAATGGAACGATTGACTTCACAGTTATCGGAGCAATTTAAAAAGTCCAATGAACTTGAGGATAAAATTAGAGACAACCTGAGGGAGATTGGATATGAGTTATGAAAAGTGGACAGAAACTAGTCTTGAGGAAATAACATCTGTTCTGGGAGATGGACTACATGGCACTCCTGCTTATAGTGAGAACGGAGAATATTACTTTATCAATGGTAACAACTTAAAGGATGGTAGAATTGTAACAAATGAAAAGACTAAAAGAGCTTCTAAGGATGAATACCTAAAACACAAAAGAAAACTGAATCATAGGACTATCTTGGTTTCAATAAATGGAACTCTAGGTAACATTGCGATTTACAATGGAGAAAAGGTTTTTTTGGGTAAGAGTGTTTGTTACTTTAATTTAATCGAAGATGTAGATAAGGATTATGTAAAATATCTATTATTGAGTAGTTATTTTCAGAACTATATTAATTCATTAGCTACAGGAACAACTATCAAAAATGTTTCGCTGCAACTAATGAGAAAGTTTACGTTTAAATTGCCACCATTACCAATTCAAAGAAAAATAGGCCAAATCCTTTCTTTTTTAGACGACAAAATCGAACTCAACCGTCAGATGAACGAAACCCTGGAACAAATCGCACAGGCTATCTTCAAGCACTGGTTCATTGACTTTGAATTTCCGGATGAGAACGGGGAACCCTACAGGTCAAGTGGTGGCGAGATGGTGGATTCAGAACTTGGTGAGATTCCTGTGGGGTGGGAAGTTGGGACGATAGAAGATATTTGTGATTCAATAAACAGTGGTGGAACTCCTTCTCGAAAAAATAATGATTTTTGGAATAATGGTAATATTCCATGGTTTAAGACGGGTGAACTACACGATGAGCCATTGATGGATTCAAAAGAAAAAATAACACAGGCAGGGTTATCTAATTCATCATGTAAACTATGGCCCAAAGGAACAATTGTCTTTGCACTTTATGCATCTCCAACCGTTGGTAAATTAGGAATACTAACTAAGCCAGCTACATCAAATCAAGCTGCTGCAGGTCTAATAGTAAAACCTGAATATGGCATTCCTTTTTTAAAAAGAGTTTTACTCGAAATCAGACCCAAAATACAAAATATTGCTACAGGGGCTGCTCAACAAAATATCAACTTAAAGATTCTTAAATCATATAAAGTTATAATTCCAAATTCAAAGGTATCTAGGAAATATTCAAATTTAATGTTAGGTTTAGATAACCAACAAATAGAAAACAAAAGAGAAAACGTGTTGCTTGAGAAGATTCGTGACTCTATTCTACCAAAACTAATGTCAGGACAAATACGTGTGAAATAATTAAAAAAACCACGGAGATATTATTCTAATGTTTCAACCAAGAGTTAAACTTGAATTTATAAACCGATACTGTCCACCTAGTAAAGGATGGGAGGTTTTTGTAGATATAGATGCGTCAGAAGAAGGAAGAACTGGCGGTACTCGCAAAAAGCCTGAAGCAATTCAAAGACAAGATGAGATGAAAGATGATGTATTTTTGGTAAAACAGAAGTTTAAGGAACTTGGTGTAACTGTAGGTGGCAGTAGATCTAATTGGTACTCTACAAACCAGTTTCCAAAACTAGAAGGTGACCGTGACATAGTAGCCTTTAATTCTAAAAATAAGAGTTGTATTATAGCTGAAGTTGAAGGCTCTTCATCTGGACAGCCCGAAACAAAAGTTTACAAGGCTATTGGCCAGATTGTAATAGCATTAAATAAGTGTAACCTTAAAGATTGGGAACAGAATTTTATTCTGGTTGTACATGGCGAAAAAGTTGAAACCCATTTAAAGGAAGCATGTGCACTTGAAAAGCTTGGAATTGCTGCTATATCTCTTTATAAAGATAGAAATTCCGATAAGTGGTTATTTGGTAAAGATTTAGTTGCAGATAAATTAATTTCTTAATGTAATTAAAAACTCGTTCATATATTGGTATGTAAGTGGGTTTCAAGTTATTAAATGCAAATGTCAACGCTAAATCCAGATCTATAAAATAATAAAAACCTTTTTTCATTATATGGTTTCTTGCTTGAAAGTTAGTAAAATACGTTGAATAATGCTGCTAATACAAAAATAAATATAGATAAAACTATAAGGCTTTTAAAAGCCGAAATGATTGCATCGATATATATAGGTTCACTCCTCCATCATATTTTTATAAAAATATATTAATAGTTATATACAGTTTAACTATTTATATTTTACTTTAAAGTAGGTTTTTTTTACTGACTACTAAAAAATTAGGACTTATTTTAGCTATTTGTAAAATAAAAAATATCACAAATATTTCGATAGGGATGAAACATTTTTAACTGTGTAATGCATTTTTATCTATTAGGAGGAGGGATGGTCATTCCCAGCATTATCACAGAATCTGAAATTGAAGAACATGCACTGCATTTGCTAGATGAACTCGGATATGAGTGTATCTACGGTCCTGAAATATCACCTGGAGGGAATCTTGTTGAAAGAATGGATTATTCAGATGTAATTTTGAGAAATAGGCTGCAGGATGCTATTGAAAAAATTAATCCCAGCATTCCAGAAAAAGCCAGAGAGGAAGCCATAGAAAAACTTCTTCAGCCATCTGCACAGGACCTTGTCTTCAATAATCACGAGTTCCATAATCATATTAAAAACGGTATTGATGTTGCATATGAAAGTGGGAATGAAACATATTATGATAAAGTATATCCGGTTGATTTCAATTGTTTAACCAATAATGATTTTCTTGCAGTCAACCAATTCACAGTACTTGATGGTGAACATAAACGTAGACCGGACCTTATCCTGTTTGTAAACGGCCTTCCATTAGTCGTTATGGAACTGAAACGACCTGACAATTATACTGACGACTCCGATCTTATTGATGAAGCCTATGACCAGCTGCAAACATATAAAAAAGAAATACCAAACCTTCTTCGATTCAATGAAATTCTAGTTATCAGTGATGGACAGGATGCTAAAGCAGGAACTCTTACATCTAATAGTAATTTTTTCGCACCATGGAAACATGAGAATGATAACAAGTTCTCAACCGAACCTGAAATTACTACACTTATTAATAATATGTGTTTACCTGAAGTACTGATTGATATTGTGCAGAACTTCATACTTTTCGAAGATGATAATGGAGTATTACTCAAAAAAATTGCACGATACCATCAATACTATGCTGTAAATAAAGCTGTACATTCAACAAAAGTAGCAGTGAGTCCTGAAGGTGACAAAAGGTGTGGTGTGGTCTGGCACACTACCGGTGCTGGCAAAAGTATGGAAATGGTATTCTATACTCAAAAAATATCTCGTGATACAACACTTGAAAATCCAACAGTAGTTGTTATCACTGATAGAAATGACTTGGATGACCAGCTTTATGATACATTTTCCAGATGCATAACGTATCTTGGTCAAACTCCAATCCAGGCAGAAACTTCAAAGGATCTAATGGACAAATTAACCCGTAAATCGGGTGGAATAGTATTTACTACGCTCCAGAAATTTTCACCTGATGAAGACAAATATCCTTTACTTTCTGAACGCAAGAATATTATTGTTCTGGCAGATGAGGCACATAGAAGTCAATATGGTCTTGGTGCTAAAATAAACCGGAATACAGGAGAGAAATCATACGGTTTTGCGAAATATTTGCGTGATGCTCTACCGAATGCATCTTTTATTGGTTTTACAGGTACTCCAATTGAACTTTCAGATAAAAGCACAAAAGCAATTTTTGGAGATTACATTGATATTTACGACATTGAACAGTCCCTGCACGACCAGGTAACTGTTCCCATCTCATATGAAAGCAGGTTAGCTAACTTAAAATTGCTTACAAATGATCTGGAAAAACTGGATGCTGGATTTAATGAGATTACAGATGGTGAAGAGTCTGAACGTATAGAGAAACTAAAATCCAAGGAATCCAGTGTTGAAGCAATTTTAACAACTCCAGAAAACATGGATAAAATTGCTAATGATATAATAAACCACTTTGAATCTCGGAGTAAAGCCATGGATGGAAAAGCCATGATTGTTACTATGAGTCGACACATGGCTGCCCAATTATACGAGTCGATTATAAAATATAGGCCTGATTGGCACGATGAAGATGATGCAAAAGGTCAAATCAAAGTGATAATTACAGGTAAAGCTTCGGAAACTGAATTAATAGACCATATAAGGCCAAAACAAAAACAAAAACAGATTCAGCAAAGAATGAAGGATCCAGAGGATGAATTAAAAATTGTGATTGTTTGTGATATGTGGCTGACCGGTTTTGATGTTCCCTGTCTGACAACAATGTATTTCCTGAAATATCTAAAAGGTCACAATATAATTCAAGCAATTTCACGTGTAAATAGAGTTTATTTGGATAAACCAGGTGGGCTGGTTGTCGATTATGTTGGTATTCTTTATGATCTCAAACATGCATTAAAGCAATATACAGAAAGTGGTGGTAAAGGTTTACTTGCTGAAGACCAACAGGTTGCCGTAGATTACATGCAGGAGAAGTACGAGCAAATTAATGGAATGCTTCATGGTTTTGATTATAGTAGAGTTTTCAAGGTTCCGGCTGGAGAAAAACTGGAAATTGTTAGAGAAGGTGCAGATTTCATCTTACAAAAAGATATTCTCATTAACCAGGAAGTAGACCAGAAAATACGTCCAAAGGGTGATAAGGATTATACTAGAAAGCAGTTTATCAAGTTTACTACAGAACTTTCTAAAGCGTTTGCCCTTGCATCTCCCAGGCCAGAAACTGAAGCTATTAGAGATGAACTGGGATATTTCCAGTCAGTCAAATCTGTTTTGATTAGTCTTGACAGAAAGAAAAAAGGATATAAATCTACCAAAGAACTCAAAACAGCAGTTCGTCAACTGGTAAGAGATACGGTTAAAACTGGTGAGATAATTGATGTTTTTGATTTCATGAATATGAAGAAAGAAGGTATAGGTATTCTTGATGAAAAATTCCTAAATGAAGTAAAAAGAATGCCACAGAAAAACCTTGCAGCTGAATTGCTGGAAAAGCTTCTTAATGACAAAATAAAAGCCTATTCTAAAAAGAATATAATCCGCAGTTCAATGTTTTCTGAAAAACTACAGCAATCTGTAAATTCATATCGAAACAAGAATATTACTAACATTGCGGTTGTCGAAGAGCTAATAAAATTAGCCCATGAAATAAGAAATGAAGAGCAAAGAGAAGGTAATCTTGGACTTTCTACAGAGGAAATTGCATTCTATGACGCTTTAGTTGAAAATGGTAGTGCAGTTGAACAGCTAGGTGACGAGCAGCTAAAAAAGATAGCTACCGAGTTAGTAGAGGTTATTCATAAAAATGCAGGTGTAGATTGGACTGCTAGAAAAACTGTTAAAGCCAAATTAAGATTAAAAGTAAAGAAGCTTCTCAAAAAATACAAATATCCACCAGATCAACAAAAAGCAGCTGTAGAGCTGATTCTCAAGCAGGCACATACATCAGCAGAACAAGTTGCAGTTTTTTGATTAATTCACATGTTTAGTATTAACTTAATGCAAGTAGCGTATAATTTACAGGGAGCACTTTAAGGATGTTAACCTGAAAATACTTTTTAGAGGGGGGAGTAGGCACTTTCTTTGACTAATATTTTTTTTAAATATCATTAGAAAATCGGAGAACATTTGTTTAAATTAAGCTTATAAATTTCATATATATAAAGTAAGATTCGCAATTGTGTTCTAAATGAAAAACCTTTCATTTATATTTGAATTATCTATTACATTCGTAGTATGTTTAAAAGTTATTTATATTATTACATTTAAAGTATTATTATGAAATCGTAGAAATACTTCTTTACTATTTTTATGATTTTAGCTTCAGTACTACTAGTAGCTACTCACCCCTTAGTTGGCTATTATACTTATGGGAAAGAGAATATAATAAGCAGCATCAGCCATGACTTTGCACATTATGAAAATAAAGAGATCACAATTTCAAAAAAATCTCAATCAATAATTGAATGGCAAAAGAATCAACTTAATTTTCCAAACAGCAAAAGATTTGACAATAAATACCTAAACTATTATTATTTGAGAATATTTCTACTCAATGAACCACTATATTATATTCATATAAATAGAGCATCGTGTGGAGAGCTTGCACTCATATTTGAATACTTAGCAGAAGAAATGGATGTTCAATATCGAAGTTTAATAATTGATGGGCATATCAACCAAAGAAACATGAATATAGATAATCATAGATGGACTGAAGTATTATTGGAGGACAACACGTGGGGAATTGTAGATGTTGGTTTTAATTTCAGTCCAATTTCACATGATAAGTATGAGTTTACGGAAAATAGAAGCTTATTGTTTGGACATGTAGTATATCAAAATGAAAATAGAAATTGGAATGACGTCACACCTGATTATGTGAGAAACACAACCAAATTAAGAATTAATGTTACAAATAATGATTATCCTGTTAAAAATGCTAAAATAGATGTATTTTTGAATTACAATAATAAATCGGCTCCCGTTATTGGAAGACATATAACATACCATACAAATGAAAGTGGGTTAGTAGAGTTTCATCTTGGAATCTATGAAAATGTAACTTACAATATAGAGGCTAGCAAATATTTTTGGGGAAAAGAGGTTCTATACATGCCAAATGAAATTAATAATTCATTGGACATTAATCTAGATAGTAGCGTGTTGAATATTTTTTGCAATTAAGTTTAAGCTGATTTTTTTAATTTGCATGTGATTATACGGCAAATAAATTATAATAGAATTAGCATAGCTAAATATATGGAAACAGTTTTTGGATTGACAGCGTCACTAAATTGCTGTAAAATTATAATTAATTACTCTATTTGTGTTGAAGACTTCTAGTTTCGATGGAATACCAATATGAATAAAATTATACTGTAATATATATTCAATTTACAAAAAATAAGAAATAATTTTTAAAATATTTTCAACATTTTAACTAATATGCACTCTACTTTCTTTTAATGAACAATGTCAATGTCAATAAGATTGAGATGCCGAGAAGAATACTAAAACCTGGAATTTCTTCCTCTATATCCTCAATATCTTCAGGTTCAGGATCCAGTATTTCTGAAGATTTTTCAGATTTCTCATTGGTTTGATAACCAATTATTGCAAATTGCAAGAACGCAGGTGTATCAGCTACAAAATAATGCCATATATCATCTGAATCTTGGATGGTGGTATCCAGATTTTGCCAGTAACCTTCAGTGTACCGTTTCAATCTGATAGTGTCCACATCAATATCATTTTCTTGTAGCCATAAGTTATCTACCTTAAACTCTATTTTTGCATTCTCGTAATGTTGGTCTTCGGTAAATCCAGCTCTATCAAACCAGACATTGAAATGTTTGTAAACCAATCCTTCAGGATCTGTATTTGCAAACTCTGATCTTTCATGCAAGGTTTCAGCTCTTACTTCAAGTGAACCAAGATTTTGTAGAGGTTTAAATGTTATTGATGTTAATGACATATCATGCTCTGTGAAACTATATTCGGCTGGAACACCTGAAGATATTGAGCGCGATACCACTTCAACTACATCGATGTTCTCGTAATGTTCACCTGCAGAACCACCACCACCGCCACCTGATCCACTGCCGCTCCCTGAAAGTGCACTAGTATGATCCTCTGTAGATTGTAAGTCTCCTCCAATTCCATAAGTTGAAAAACGACTAAGGTTTGCCCAAACATAAGGCTCAGGTACATCTGCGTCTACACCTGATGAGTAGAGAACAGTGCCATCACTAAGGGTACGAGGTGCAATGTCAAGAAGTATCCATTCATTATCAGTATACCTTAGCGGCCTTAAACTACTCTCATCAATACCCATATTTTGGATAGTTGATTTATTGTAGTATATTCTTAAATGAACTTCTTCAACGTCATTATACCAGTCATCGTCCTGGTCAATACCCATAGTATAATAAAATGGAGGAGCATGTGTGCCAGTGATTGGTGGTGTTCCACGTGGTGGGGCATCTGATATGTTCACTGATACGTTAGTACTCCTTGTATTATTGGAACCACTTCTAATCGTGTACTCATACTTTTCTATACCAGTATCTTCAGCAAAATTCCGAGATATGTCTCGAAGGTTAGTACTAGTTGTACTTGAACTGTTCGCAGTGATCTCAGGAACTTGGACTAGATCAATAGATATTTCAGTGAATGGTCCAAGTTTGATAGTTATATCATGTTTTCCACTCTCTAGGCTCAATCTACCTTGACTTTTCATATTGACCTGTTCACCATTTAGCTCTAAAATGAATTTTTTATGTGGGGGTATTGACCAAATATCCCAGGAAACTGTTACATCAGAATCCTCTGGTGCTTTAGCCACTAATTCCCATTCAGTGTTATCTACTGGCCTAATATTATCTACCAGTCTTGTAACAGTTTCGTGGTCGCAGGGGAAATAGACCTCTAATGCATTATCATCCATTGGAGGTGGAGGTGCGATCTTGTCCAGGTCACGATCAAATCCATGTGTTGCATCGGGATGAACACCAAAAGTCAAATTATATCTTGCGGGTGGTGGAGGTGGTGTTGTATCGTCAGAACTTTCTTGGAAAGAATCAAAAACAAGGTTAACTTGCCATGCATCCTCCGTTTCTCCAGAAACGGGAGTTATACAAACCATTAATAATATACAACATACAATGGATAATATGGCTTTTTTTTCAACTATTTTATTTACTAATTTTTTTAAATCTGAAAACTGAATATTCATATAAAACCCCAATTATAATCTAGTAGTACATTTTATCCTGATTGTTTTGTATCCATTTAATAGCTGCATTATTCTGTTTTGTCTTCTGGAAACCTTTTCGTTTAAGTTGTCCCATATTCTGGATATCCAATATTTCATATGGGCCAATAACAGGAGTATTACTTTATCTCCACATCTGTTTTGTTCAATGCAAACACCCAATAGCCTTTCCCGAGTTCAAGTTTTTCAGGTTCATAATACTGTTTACTGACAGGATCCCATGCATAAACAGGTTGTAATATATCATCATAATTTCCAAATATTGAATCTATGGAAGGATCTGCAGGCAATTGTGGAGTGGATATCAAGTTCCAACCTTGAGATAAATTAATAGTATATATTGAGTCAGTGAACTTAGGGTCATCACCATAAGGGATCTTTTCAGTAGTATGGAGATCTCGTAAGCTATAGCCTGATATCGAAATAGCGATCGTAGCACGATCAAGCAGGCCACTGCTGGAATCCACTTTGACCAGTTCTACTTTCACTTCACTGTCATCCTCAAAACCAAAAGTAAATGATTCGTTTACGGAAATCATTGAACTTTTAATTTTCTCCTCACGTTCATATACATCAAATGAGGCCGTTTGACCAGATGCAGTAATAAGGCGAGCATCTATCAGATAGTTATTGATCTGATATGCATCCCCCTGAACCAGTGTAACTTCATCTACTTCAGCAACAGGCTCAGGTTCTGGTTCGATATCTGGTTCAACTGGAGTGATTTTTTTATCCTCGGAAAGGTTAGTATATATATACCATGCTGTTGAACCTTTATTTCCACGAATCCAAGTATTTTGTGTTATTTTACTTACATCATTATCCGGTATGAGTATAGTTTCGTTATTCTCCATTTTTATGAAGTCAGATGTTACCTGTTTTACTACCATTTTAGAAAAATCATCACCTTCTTCAATTTGAATTAATTCATCTGAAATCTGAAATATACCTTCAATGACACAGAGACTGTCTACAGTACCCAAGAATACCTGATCTACATGAATATATAGAGTTCCAATATCATCTTCACCCATTACATCTTGTTTATATATCCAAGTCCTATCAAATGTACTCAAACTTGCGTCAATAATCTCATCACTTACATATTGGCCATTTTTTGTGAGTTCAAGCCAGATTTTGTTTCCATCAACATCAATCTGTAGTGGTGTTATTGCGTAACCTTCTTTAAGTTCAAAGGTCTGACCGACTCTAAGTGTCCATCGATCACTAGAATCTATTAAAATTTGACTGTAGTTACCTTCACCAAAAACATAATATTTTTCAGAAAACAAATCTTTAGTGTTATAAGTCCAAGAATCTAGATTATTCTCTGTTTTAAAGTTAAATTTAGGCTTTTTATTATCAATTACAGTAGCATTATAAACTAAATCACCAGAATTTATTGATTCAACAATAGTTTCATTTTTTAGCATAAATTCATCTGGTATGAGGATAATTTCTTTAGATATTTGGAAAATTCCATTAATCAGTACATGATTAGTATTGCCTGTACTAATCTCATCAACATGTACCATTAAAGTTACTATATCAGCATTACCGTCAATATCTTGCTTATATCTCCATGTTTTGTCATACGCATCGATATTTTGGCCAATATCAATTATAATATCATCTATATATGTGCCGTCTTTTGTTAACTCAATCCAAACCTTTTCACCATCAACATCAATCTGTAGTGGTGTTATTGCATAACCTCCAGCAAGTGAAAGTGATTGTCCCACTTCTAAATCCCATGTTTCATCATTATCTATTAAAATTTTAGTGAATTTACCGTTATCAAAAACATAATAAGGATCTTTGAAAGAATCTATTATTTTATAGGTCCAACTACTTTCATCATTTTGTGTAGTGAAATTAAACTTTGGTGTTTGTTTTTCAATAGTTATATTGTGAACAATGTCACTCGCAATCATAGGTTTGTCGGGTTTAGGCTCTGATTCCACATCTAAGTCCTGATTTATGAATGGATAGTACCGTATATCGGAAGAGTCAGCTACTTTGAATTTGATGTCTCCCATGATATCAATTGTACTTCCTCTACTAAGTGAAAAACCGCCATCGTTTGTCATAACAATACGGTTTTCTATGATGGAATCAACTTCCATTTTTCCAAACTTGTCACCGGTCTCGATCAGCTGATAAACATCGGATATCTGGAAGATACCACCAATAATTACATCCTCATCATCTTTGATGATATCCTCAATGTTTACAATGATTATTGGAACATCGTCAGTTGAACCAATGTCTCTTTCGTAAATATAATTCTGACCAGCTCCCACAATAGCATAAGAATCCACCTCTGAGCCGTCCTTTGTCAGAGATACCAGTACATTATTACCGTCAAGATCGATCTCCTGTATTCTGAGAACGTATCCTTCTTCCAGAACCAGGGAAGAGCCAGTGTACAGGTTCCTACGGTTATCATTATCAAGGAGTACCTTTGACAGCTGACCATCTGCCATCATGCTGATATCTCGGTTCACGAAAGCAGTAGTAGCAGCAGTATAACCGGCAAAGTATTTCTCTGCCATAAATCCAATTGCTTCATACGATCCAAAGTCGCTCTTCTCAAAGCTTACAAGTGCAGGTACAGTTTCATATCTAAGGTCTCCATTTCCTACATATCTACCACTGTACTCAAGTTCCAAGGACTCTGTCATCAAACCTTCATCTATATCATAATAGAATCCTTCGAAGTTCAAGGGAGTCCAGGTAAGACCTTCATTCTCTGCAACTGTCCCCCTAATTTCATGTACACCTGATTCTGTAATATCCACAAATGGTGCAAACCTGATTGTACCGGAGTCTGCAACAATGAATTTAAGGTCACCCATTATGTCAATTGTAGTTCCCTGGCGAAGATTAAAGGAGCCATTATTTCTCATCTCAATTGAGTTTTCACTTATGGACGAGATTTCCATTCTGCCAAACTTTTCACCCTGTTCAATGGAAACATAGTCGTCAGATATCTGGAAAATACCTTCAATAAACACAGCATTTGCCTCAGTCTCTCTGAAAACACTTGATATGTGGGCTGCGATCACAGGTACGTCATCTGTGTGGCCAATATCCCTCTCATATACATAAATATCACCAGATGAAAGAGTCGCACTGTCAACCTCTGTTCCATTTTTTTTCAGGGTAAGGAAAACACTGTCACCACTTACATCTATCTCTACAATATCGATTTCATACCCATCTTCCAGCACCAAGGATGAGCCGGTAAATACCGAACGCCTGTCATCGGTATCAATCAGAACCTTTGAAAGCTGACCATCTGCCATCATGCTGATATCTCGGTTCACGAAAGCAGTAGTAGCAGCAGTATAACCGGCAAAATACCTGTCAGCCATAAATCCGATCACCTGATATTCACCAAAACCGCCATAATCAAATTCGGTAATCACAGGTTCAGTGATATATCTCAAATTTCCATCCGCAACGTTTCTGGAGCCTTCAGACAGGTCTATACTCATACGTTCAGAACTCACACTGGTATCCAGATCATAGTAAAATCCAGAGAAGCTTCTGCCATCCCATACATAGTGAAGAGCCATTCCTTCCTGCAATATCCGGTTTCCTGATACAGAACGGGTGTTAAAATCATTAATACCGCTACTATTATTGAAACTTTCATTTACTTTATTATAAGCAAATACCTCATAGTAGTATTTTGTATTGTCATCCAGGTCAGTTAATGAGATTTGCCTTGAAGTTGAATCAGTAGAATTGTCCCACTTTGATTCATAATTAGCAAGTGATTCATTGGTACCATACCTGACTTCAGTTTTTGCATCCACCTGATCTACATCAAATTTAATGGCAGCACTTTCATGAGTAATTTCACCTACAGTTACTTCTGACACAGTAGGCGCTGATTTTTTAATTGATTGAAGATCTGAAGAACTTAGGATAATTTCGGGGCGAATTTGATAAAATGAAGTGAAAGTTACTTCTCCTGTATTTTCAGATATCTCATTTACATATCCTCTAAAAATTAATCTATCATTCCAAGAATCAGTTATCACAAAATGTTCTCCAACTGAAACTATTTTATCACTAGATTCAACTCCCCTGTATTCGAACCATATTTTAGTATACGTAACGTCAATATCACGCAATTTTATTGAATTGTGTCCTAAATTAATAGATTCTCCAGGACTTAATATGAAACTTGCACCACTATAATCTGTCCTTAGTGTAGAAATATCAGGTATTTGAACATTGTACGGTTGCATTGAAGGATATTCATCCCTAAGTCCTAGCAAATTTCCTTCAATATAGTATGGAGTATCCCCATATCCATCATTATTAGAATCTAGTCCATTATAATCACTATAATAATTGTATTTCCATAAATTTAATCCACTACTATCAAACACATTATACTCTGAATTAGATATGAAAGAATTATTTTGAAAAGTAGAGCTATCTGAATTTTCATCAGCTACAATAAGGCCTTTATTGTTTTCTTTAATTTCATTTTCATTTAATCTTGTATTAGAAGATCTAGATATTTCAACACCAAACTCCCCATTATAATCAATTATATTTTGAGATATAAGATTGTTATCAGAATAACTTAAAAAAAGACCATTATTACTATTATTAGAGATCATATTATTTTTTATACTGTTACTATCACCTTTTAAATAGATTCCATTCTCTCCATTTTCCAAGATATGATTTTTATAAATCTCATTAGAGTCGCGTAATAAGTGTATTCCATCTCCTGTGTTGTTAGAAATTTGATTCTCACTTATTATATTGCGGCTATCTATTAGGTCAATACCTTTGCTATTTCCAAAAATATCATTTCCTATTATTACTATAGGATGATATGAAAATATCCCGCTTCCAAGACTATCCGGTCCATTATTAGATATTGTACAATTAAATATTAGATTGCCTACATTATTGCTGTAAATACCATAGTAATTATTTTTGAGAGCTTTATTTTTAATAAGCAAGTTGTTTTCGTTGAGATAATATCCACGACTATTCATGGTTGCGTTGTTATTGGTTAGTTCACTTGAAGATACACTAAATCCATAATTTGAATTAGCAAACGCTATATTATCATTCAAAATGGAGGATTCTCCATAAAATCCAATTAAATTGTGTTTTGCAGTATTATTGCTTAGTGTGCTAGATTTAGAACTAAAACCATACCCGAAATTACTACCTGTGTTTCCAATAGCTGTGTTGTTAATTAAAGTTGATGATTCAATCTTAAAACCAGCTAAATTATTTTCTGCAATATTGTTAATCAAAGTGCTATATTTAGAATTAAAACCATAATTGGAATTTCCAGTAGCAGTATTATTAATTAAAGTTGAAGACTCAACTTCAAAACCAATAGAATTATCTTTTGCAATATTGTTAGTTATTGACGAGTCTGCCGAATTATATGTTTTTATTCCTTTACTACTTAAAAAAATAGTACTATTAGTTACCGTTGTTTTATTTGAATTAGAAATAAAAATGCCATATTCATCGTTTGATTTTAATTGATTACTGTCAAGAAAGTTATTGTTAGCATATAAGGAATATATTCCAATCTTGTTATCTGAAATTCGGTTATTAGTGATGTGATTATAATCGTTTTCAAAAACATAAATTCCGTAATTATTGCTATAAACTATATTATTAGTAATATTATTATTATTAGATTTAACTAAAATTCCACTGTCAGATGCTCCGGAACTAAAATCATCACCGCTTCCAGTTATATTAAAATATTTAATCGTGCAGTTATCTGAAATAATGAAAATTGCGGATCCTGTTCCGCCAGCATCTATCGTAGGAAAAGATTGCTCTTTTTCGCCAATCAAAGATAAACTTTTATTAACAACTACATTCTCAGAATAATAACCGGATTTAACTTTAATTGTATCTCCGCTACTCGCGTTATTTATAGCTTGTTGAATAGTAGAATAATCTCCATTTCCATCCATAGATACAATATGATAATTACTTGAACTACTACTATCAAATGCTGTTGCCGATGATACCAAAAAAAGCAATACCATTAACAATATCAATCCAAATTTAGATACAATATTCATTCAAAACGCCTCCCCAAAAAATGGTAAATATAAAGAGTACAAAGCTAATTGTCAAAGTATCTCATAAGTTAAAAAATTAGTTTTACTCACAGTATCAATTTATTAATACATAGTATTTAATTTTAACTCTTTTAAATTATGAAATTTTCCAGTTCATTAGAAGTGTTATTTTATTACTGACTTAATCGCTATGTAGAAAGCCGATCTAGATATCATCGTCTGCTAGTCGCAACTGACAAATATCATCAATGACTGACAGTGTATTTTGACTTATTATAACTCTAACTATTTTTTCGAATATAGAGGATTTCTACAGAGCCTTTTTTTAGTACAAGATCTGAGATAATCTTCTTTTAATCTCATCCTTTTCTCCGGGATTAAAATGAAGACCCTGGTAATGCATCAAGCTGGTTAATTCACTATGACCTTGCCTCAAATATATCTGATTGAGTGGCATGTCTGCAACTACCATCCAGCTTTCTATACTCTTCCTGGTAGTCTTCGCACTCAACCCAACAGGTGATAGATTAACTTTTGTTGCCCAACGCTTGAGATTTTCATTCCATGTTTGTCTGGTAGGTGGTGATGGATCTTCGTGAAACTGATTAATGATTTCTCTTAACAAATCTGGTAATGGATGAATATATCTCTCCAATTGTGATCTCTTAACTTTTTTAGATCCTTCGGCTGGAATATGTATCACATTTCTTCTAGGTAAATACCAATTAGAATTTTTATGAAATCGCTGGAATTCAGCATATCTCATGCCTGTCCACCAAAGTAGCAGAAATCTTCTTCTAGAAACAGAATCATCTATTCCTTGCAGAAGTGTATCAAACTCTTGTGGAGCAAGTACACGTACATTTTTAACTAAAATTTCATCCACTATTATCCTTACGTTTTAATAAAATATAAGGTTAATTTTAAAAATTAGTATCAATTTTTCAGGAAATAGATTCAAAATTAAGGATTCACCCTTCCGTTTTAGGATAAAATGACAGGCTAGTATCAATGAAAAACAGATCAGCTACCAGTCAACAAAATTTAAAGAACCTTATGTCTGGACAAATCTCAGTCGCTTCTCAACTTATGGTATCGGTGGTGATCTAACCCCTTAAATGATTACACCGCCTCTCCAAGTACACCATCAGGAGGTAGTGGGGAAAGTGGAGCTGGTGGTAGTGCTAGTGAACATTACGAGAATGTAGCTCTGTTTGAAGTCGTATCTAGATCAATAAACTCCGGTGTACCTTCAGAATATACTTTTAGTGAACCTGAACTACCTTTAACCACAATAAGATTCAATCCACTACAGAACCTAGGTTCACTTGAAGTCAGAGTAGAAAAATTACATGCCCGTTCAGAGTTTGCGGATGTTGATCCCGAAGGTTCAGTTTACACACACCTGAATATCTGGTTTGATAGAGCGGGGTTCACTGAAGGTCAGCATTTTGAGAATGTATTAATAGAGTTTAAAGTACATAGCACGTGGTTAATTGAGAATGATCTGGATAGTGATGATGTTCACATGAATCGATTTAGTGACAGTGAATGGCAACGTCTCGACACAACATTTCAAGAGTTTAATGATGAGTAGTATTATTATACATCGGAAACTACAGGATTTTTACAGTTCGCAATAACCGGTGCACATTCAGATGACCCAGACCAAGAATTGGTTGATGAAAATGATATTGAACCTGAAAAAATAGATGATTTAGATGAAGAAGTTCCCGGATTCACGGCCCTCATGTCACTATTTGTATTTTCTATTGTTGTAGTGGCAGTTAATCGGTTCAGGAAAGAATGAAAGGACATTAGATTGTCCGATTTCATTTTTTAATTATTAAAAATCACAGTCTATTTTAAAACTAGTCTAGGTAGAGCATAAGTTTTAGGAGCCATTTTAGGGATGTTAGCCTGAAAATACTTTTTTTTGGGGGGGTTAGGCATGAACGTGCTGCTAAAAAAGTTATCCATTGAGTAACATAGTTTAGAATCAAAAGTAATAAATAAGTACATTTCAACATCAAAATAATGTTTACTAAAAAAACGAATAGGAACGTATCGACTTTTAAAATTGCTTTCACATTATTTTTATCTCTCATCTTTTTAATTTCAGTGTCAGCAGTTTCTGCAGCTGCACCTCATCAAAGTGATTTTGATAGTGGAAATGGAAGTGAAGATAGTCCATATAACATATCTAATGTTGATCAGTTGCAGAATATGAATAAGGCTGAGTATCTGAACAACAATAGTGTTTATTTTCAGTTAATAAGTGACATTGATGCATCTGATACTATAAACTGGAATAATGGTGAAGGATTTGTTCCCATAGGTGTTTGGAACAATCAATTCACAGGTATATTTGATGGTAATGGTTATGAGATAACTGGTCTTTATATTAATAAACCGTCAACACAACGGGTAGGATTGTTTGGATCTACAAATGATGCTAAAATTAAAAATATTGGTTTAATTGATGTGAATATAACAGGACAAAGTAGAGTGGGTGCACTTGTTGGACAGAGCAATGTTGGTACAATAAGTAGTTCATATTCAACAGGAATTGTTAAGAGTCAAAGTAATGTCGGTGGACTGGTGGGTATAAACGAGGCTGGAACTATAAATGATTCATATTCAACCTGTGATGTTATTGGTAATGATTTTGTAGGTGGACTGGTTGGTGGTAATTATGGTAATAGCATTATAACTAATTCATACACAACAGGAAATGTTGAAGGTAATTCGGGGGTGGGTGGACTCGTTGGACAGAATAGTGGCACAATAACTAATTCATATGCAATAGGAAATGTTGAAGGTAATGATTTTGTAGGTGGACTTGTTGGAGAAAATCAGGACACAATAAGTGATTCATATTGGGATATCGAAACATCAGGACTTGATGTATCTGATGGTGTTGGCTCAGGCGAAGATTCTGGAATTTTTGGTAACACCACTGAAAATCTAACATATCCAAACGCAATTAACACTTTTGAAGACTGGGATTTTACAGAAATTTGGTCAACTCACCGTGCTATAAATGATGGATATCCGTATCTTCAGAACCTGTCCCATACATACCAGATATTCGATGATGGTGATGGAACATCTGAAAATCCATTCCAGATATCAAATATAAATCAATTACAAGCAATGGACCTCAACCTCTCAGCAAATTATACTCTGATTAATGATGTTAATGCGTCTGAAACCAAATATTGGAATGGTGGTGATGGCTTTGAACCAATAGGTGATATTTCTTCTAATTATTTCTCAGGCAATTTAGATGGTCAGGGTTATGAAATAGCAGGGTTGTATATTAATAGAACTACTGACGATGCTGCAGGTTTATTTGGATATGCTGATAGTGCAGAGTTTGAAAATATTGGATTGGTTGATGTTGATATAACAGGGGGACACCATGTGGGAGGACTTATTGGTTTTAGTCTTAGTCAGCCGTCAAGTATTAAATATTCATATGTAACTGGAAATGTAACAGGTCTCTCGAGTGTAGGTGGACTTGTTGGATATAATCTAGGTGTTACTGTAAGTAATTCATATGCAACAGGTGAAGTGAACGGAACTAATAAAGTAGGTGGACTGGTTGGAGATAATTCTGAAACCATTGATAATTCATATTCATCAGGAACAGTTGAAGGTAATGATTATGTAGGTGGACTTGTTGGTCGGAACATTGGAGTGACTATCACAGATTCCTATTCCACAGGTGATGTGATCGGTAACAATCAAGTAGGTGGACTTGTTGGTTATAATCAGGACGAGAATATTACAGATTCTTACTCCACGGGTGATGTAACCGGTAACAATAAAGTAGGTGGACTTGTTGGTCGGAACATTGGATTGACTATCATAAACTCACATTCCACAGGTGAAGTGACCGGTAACAATCAAGTAGGTGGACTTGTTGGTGAAAATTGGGGTACTATTGATAATTCATACTCCACAGGTGAAGTGACCGGTAACGATCAAGCAGGTGGACTTGTTGGCAATAATCATTTTCAAAAAGCTATAGAGGGAACCATCACAAACTCACATTCCACAGGTGATGTGACCGGTAACGATCAACTCGGTGGACTTGTTGGAATAAATACGGGTACAATCAACATGACATTTTCATCTGGTACAGTTGAAGGAAATAATTCAGTCGGCGGTCTTGTTGGACAAGAAGGATCTGATAGAACAATTGAAAATTCCTATTCAATCAGTGATGTGATAGGAAACAATTCAGTTGGTGGTCTTGTTGGATTAATACAGGGTGGTAAAATAAATAATTCATATTCTATTGGTAAAGTAGAAGATAAATCCGAAACAGGCACAGATTTTGGGGGATTGGTTGGTAACAAAACTGGAGGAGTTATTGAATATTCATATTGGAATATCGCAACATCGGGTATCGGAAGTTCAGATGGTGTTGGAAATATAAGTAACCATGAAAACGTTACAGGCAAAACCACACCTGAGATGAAAAAGAAATCTACATTCGAACCTGAATGGGATTTCACAACAATTTGGGCAATTGATTCCAGAATAAATAATGGATATCCATATTTACAGAATCTCTACGACCATTATGAAATAGTAGAACCCGAAGAAGCTAAAGTGACAACTACTTCAACTTCAAGACGAACATCCGTTGCACCGAGTGATAATTCTGATAATGTGCAATCTACCTCAAGTTCAATACGAACTGTAATTCCAGGTAAAGTGAACTACGACCTATCCAGTTCTGATACCCCTGTTATCGGAATCAGTTTTGAAGCACTGGATAATGAAGGAAGAGTACAGACTAGAGTTGAAGTATTATCACATGTTCCGGAGAATACTCCTGAGCCAACAGGTATTGTGAATAGCTACATGAATATCAATGTTGGACGTACAGGTACTATTTCAAGCCAGAACGCTGATAACATAATGATACACTTCACCGCAACCTGGGACTGGATAAATGAAAATAATATCGATCCTGAAACAATACGTGTTGCACGTTACCATAATAATGAATGGCAGGATCTACCAACAACTCAGATAGATGATGATGGAGAAGTAATTTATTTTAATGCAGAAACTACCGGGTTTTCACTGTTTAGTATTATTGGTGATCAGCGTATTGATGAAACCAGCAATGACGTAAATAGTGAGAAAGTTGGATCAGAGGAAGATGAAAGAGCGGATTACGAACAGACACCTGGATTCACTGCTCTTATGACATTGTTAGTAGTTTCTATTGTTAGCGTGGCAATTGGTAGGTTCAGGAAAGAATGAAAGAGCATTAGTTTGTTCTTTCCCATTTTTATGAATACTTGAATCCGCACTCCACCCATTGGATTTTTAAAATAAGTGAAGTGCATGCTATAATTCACCACGTGCTAACAACTTTGAGTTTTCTAAACCATCCCTTAATCCTCATTATAGGTAAATTTTATATAAATCCTATAAATTAACAATTGGTGATGAGCGGATGAGGATTGGGGACAGCATTAGGCAGGTGAAAATATAATATTTTCATCCGGTCTAATACTTAAATATCCCATTCATCCTATCCTCAAAATCAATTTCTTTGTTCTTCTTTACCTTAAAACTAAATCCACAGCCTGGACACTGGATTTTAGCATCTGTGGGTTTTGCATTGAACACCTTATCATAAACTTTTATCCTATCATCCACAGCGAATTGTAGGTAGATTGCAGTAGTAGCCAGGTCCTCGTGTCCTAATTGCAATTGAAGAGTACGGATATCCATTCCTTTCTGAATGCAATAGATCGCATGACCGTGTCTGAACTTGTGGGCTGAAACCCAAGGAAGGTTCAATTTATCTCGTATTTTGGGCAGGAATGTTTTAGCTCCATTCTCATTGATATTAAGAATCTTATCATCTGGTTTCAGAGAATATTTTTCTATATGTTCCTTGATTAAGTCCAGTGTAGTCTGGTCAATGATAACAGTTCTGGCTTTCAGTTCATCGGACTTAACACTTTTTCCATAGACTGCGATGAGTCTATCCCGGAAAGAAATATCTTTAACCCGAATACCATGATGATATTTTTGGATATAGATCCTGAAATGTTCACAATTAGAATCAATACATACCCTATCACTTCTTTCAATACACCATTTCTGGCACCTGCCTTTTCTTTTATTGTTTCCGGGAGATAAGCACTGTGTAAGAATCCTACGTGGAGTGCCTACAATCTCTGCAATCCTTGCACCAGTAAAAAACAATAACCTAATCAGTAGAGGATAATTACCTTTTCTAGATCTTTTTAAGGGTGCACGTTCTTCAAATTCTTTTGCAGCTTTTTCAAAAGCCAAAAAATCTTCATATGTTACATATGTACTCAAATTCTTCATAGCTGGTTTAGCCATACAATCACTTTATCCCGAAGTGGGGTGAAATAATGTAGCAAAAGCTACCTGAAATAGCAAAAAACAGCATCAATCGGCTTGCCGGCACCGGTCATCGGCGTCATCCTGATGGTAGCCATCACCGTCATCCTGGCAGCTGTAATTGCAGCATTCGTCTTCGGAATAGGCGGAGATATCGGACAGGCACCACAGGCAAGTATTACGGCGAGTGCAGCGACTGAAAATACTGATAATGGTGATGAAAAAGTTATCAAACTTCAGCACCGTGGTGGAGAGCAGATTAGGATTGACAGTGCTATCACTCGAATCACTGTAAACGAAGAACCTGTAGATGTCAAGCTGGGTACAGATTATAGAGAATTCCAAGTTGGTCAAACACTATATATCTGGCAGAATAAAACTAATGGCTACTTCATCGGAAATTCAACAGATTTAAGTGGGGAATCTGATGTAGATTCAATTGATGAAACTGTCAACCTGAAACTCATCGATATTGCCAGCCAGCAACTGATCTTTGATCGAGATATCAGGTTCTAAGCTATGACAGTATAATTCTGCTGTCATATTCTTCTTTTTTTGTTCCGTGTACACTCAAAGAGCCGGTGTGCCGTACGTACTGTTTTTCGCTTGTGCCATGAATTCAATGGAAGTCATGTTGTAGGACATAGTTTAGTAAGAAAATTCAATGATGTTGGTTTTGACAGGGACTCTACATAATCAAAAATTATCCTGATAATTTAATCATTATTGAATACTTCGAAGGAAGTTGCGTATTTCGGTATTGAATATTTCTGGTGCTTCCTGATTGGCTACATGGCCAACGTCAGGTATTATCACAAGTTTAGATACGGGGATCTGGGTGTGAAGATCTGAAGCAATATTAAGAGAAGAACGCGGATCCTTTCCATCATATAGAAGCAGTGTACATAGCTATTTCGCCGCTTTTTGACGTAATTACACCGATGCCCTCTCCAGAGATCTTATTCGGAAATCGCCATACATTCCAGTCTGTTTCAATGTGCTTTGCATCGGTTCCAAGAAGCTTGCCGGTTGCCTGGTCCGTCGATTCAGCATTCATTCCGTTCTCGAGAATTTCGACTATTCTCATACCACTGGTCTTTCCTCGAAATTCGCCTATCATCTCACCGCACATCTGCATGTTCCTCCTGTTGTTGCTACACTTCCCTTAACTTACTGCAACCAGGATGACTTCCGGGGCTTAGGGCCCCAGAAACCATTAAGTCTTCTCCTTCCACTCCCAGAGTTTCCAGTGGATATTGTCCTCACTGTCAACCTTGTATTCGACCATAACGGGACTGCCGTTGAGACGGCTCCACTGTGGGGTAGAAGAACGGAAATTCATGATTGCATGAAATATTGCTTCGGAACTCCCCACTGTTCCCCGGCCGGTTCCTGATACAGTATAGGTAGCAATTTCACCATTCTTTGATGTAATCACGCCAATACCTTCCCCATGGATGTTATCCGGAAATCGCCATACCTGCCAGTTTGTTCCAGTATCCTCAGCATCAATCCCAAGCAGCCTGCCGGTTGAATGGTCCGTTGATTCTGCCTTCATTCCGTTCTCAAGAATTTCGACTATTCTCATACCAATGGTCTTTCCTCGAAATTCACCTATTAATTCTCCACTCATCTAAATATTCCTCCTGTTATTGCCACGCTCCCCTTAATTTTCTGCGATCGGAGACGGCATCCGGCATAGGGCGTTGAGAAATAAACCTTACACCTTCCCCTTCCACTCCCAAGGTTTCCAAGTGTAACTGTCGCCATCCTGATAGGGATTCTAGAGGTGGCCCTCACCTTTTTTTCTGGTAGATAGTGTTTAAAACCACCAGTTTTGATTTAATCCATATATAGCCCCATAACCAAACTTAGTTTCCCGGGATTATCTACTTTATGAAACTTACATAAGGATAACCAGACTCCCTTTGAAAAATAATAGATTTAATGAATTATTCAGATAAGGATTTCTACAGAGCCCCAATAACAGAGATTTAATATTTAAAAAATCATAAATCATAAGCCATCTATACTAATAAGAAATCAAGTTCAGGGTAGAAAAGACCGAAAAGAAGTTTCATGCAAGGTAATGTAATAATAAGATCATATATATCATTGAGATGAAACAAATGGGTGGCTGGTCTACTATTAACCCCCACTCCCGGACCGCCACTCATGTTATGGATATCTGCTAAGTTAAACAGCTTTTTTCTGCAACTTCGCTTTGATCTGGATTGGAGATAATCTCTGTTTCATAAGTTAAATGCAAATCCAGAAATACATTACATACTCCGGTGAGTTGATCACTCTTATATCTGAGGGAATATGATTATGATTGCCCCTGAAAAGTTCAAAATTCCAGTCTCCGGCTTCATAGACAAATCCGCATCTTAGATGACTTTGATCATGATTGATGCGCTCAACCCAGTAGCTTTGAACAACATCTGCAGAGCCGATTGACTCATACCATCGAAGGTCATAGCTGATTTTGCCCTCTTCACCAAGAGTTAATATGGTGTCGATTGCCGTTATTACTCCTGGCTGAAACATATCAGACCTTAAATCATGGGCTTTGACTTCAACATTTTCAAAAACAAGGGTTTCCTGTGTACCGGTAATAATTACTTCGGGTACAATTACTTTGCCATCATTTTCTTCTTTTCGTATTATTTCATCCCGGTAGGTCTCATATATCGATTCAAGACGACTACTCGATTCCCTGACAATTCTCAGGGACATATTATCCTTATAGGGATAATGATCCATTCTAAAAACGCTTCTTTCACGCCATCCACCGTCATAACGGGCATCGTACCACCAGTTATCATGACCATTGAGATCGACAATCACATAGGTGTTCATATCCGGATCAAAATAGTAGTCGAGTTCAATCTGTTCTGTATCTTCCAAATGAACTAAAATATCAAAAATTGAGAAATAGCCTTCCTGAAAAATATCTTCTCGAACTGTTTTGATCTCTTCAGGATTGAATGTGAAAGTGCCCAGTCCCTGGATCCATATCTCTCCAGGAGATACGGCTGCAGTGTCACTTACATTTCCAAATATACGATTTCCATTTTCTTCAGAAATAAGATCGGGTCTCACAGAATCGGGGGGAGTGTCCTGCCGTTCAATACATCCACTGAAAGTGGCTATGAAGATAATAGCTGCAAATACAATAAGTGTTTTCATGAATATGTACCGTGTGAACATATAGAGTAGTCCCAAATGAAATATGAACTTTTTAACTTAAAATACCTAACCCACAATTAAAAATATCAATTTTCATCAAAGGGTCTGGAGTTACAGGAACATTCCAGCAAAAGAATCTATTTCTCTTGATTCCTTTTTGTATCAATGGTGAAAGTAAATGTACTGCCTTTGTCTTCCTCACTCTCGACCCAGACCTTTCCATTATGCATTTCAACATACTGTTTTACAATGGCCAGGCCAAGTCCTGTACCATCATATTTTCTTTTGATTGATCCATCTACCTGAGTAAACAGATCAAATATATTTTCCTGCATGTTCAGAGGTATCCCGATACCTGTATCAGAAACTGAAATCACAATTCCACCATCGTCCTGCTTTATAATAACCGATACCTTACCGGCTTCTGGAGTAAACTTGATAGCATTACTGAGAAGGTTAAACATTATCTGCTTCAGCTTTGTTCTGTCAGCAAACACCCTATCATTTTTTACTTCATCTACTGTTTCAATATCTATCTTCTTTTTGGCAGCAAGAGGGTACATGGTTGCCAGAACCTCTTCAATCAGATAGCTTAGACAAAATATCTCTCTATCAAGATACATTCTACCTGCTTCTATCTTAGAGAGGTCAAGGATATTATTTATCAGTTCAAGGAGATGATTACCATTTTTGATGATGTACTCAACAAAACCCAGCTGCTTCTCATTCAGTTCACCAAACATCCTGGTATTCAATAATTCTGAAAAGCCGATTATTGCTGTAAGAGGAGTTTTGAGTTCATGACTCATATTCGCCAGAAATTCAGACTTGGTTTTGCTGGCCAGCTCAGCGCCTTCTTTAGCCTGAATCAGTTTTTCCTGAGCATGCCTGAGCTGGGTGATATCACGCTGAATTCCAACATAGGCATAAGCTACACCATCCTCAGATTCCAGTGGCATGACTTTATATTCACAGATAAATGTTGAACCATCCTTTCTTCGGTTAAGGGACTCACCACTATATATCTGTCCTGAAGCCACCGTTTCATATATTTCATTTTGGATCTCATTCGCCATAGGTTCTACATTAAATATATGAGGGGTCTTGCCTCTGAGCTCCTCTAAACTGTACCCAAACATCTCTTCGGTCTTTCTGTTAGCGTAGGTGATTTCAAAATTTGCATCGGTAGCTATTATCGAATCAGATATATTCTCTGTAATAGCACTCTGAAGCCGGATCTGTTCCTCAGCCAGCTTGCGTTCGGTAATATCTGCAATATGTCCAACGACCTTGACCACACGACCGTTTTCCAGTACCGGTTTGGCCATAGTCTGAATCCAGATCCGATACCCATCAGTTGTAGTAAGAGGAAATTCAAGATTGTATGGCTGTGCTTCCTCCACACACCTTCGAAATGCCGCCTCAATAACCGGACGATCTTCCGGATCATAGCAGGCAAGGCTTCGTTGGATATGTTCAGGAGAACCTGCAGCAAACTCTCCAGGCATCATCCCATGAATTCGATAGGTCTCATCAGTCCAGGTCATGGTTTCTTTCACAGCATCCCATTCCCATCCACCCACCTTCACCAGTCTTTCAATGGAGTCCAGAAGATCACGGCTTTCGCGAAGAGCTTCTTCGGCCTTCCTGTGTTCATCCAGAGTTCTGGTAAGCTGGACAGTACTGTAACTGAGCGACAGTATCATCCGGGTGATCTTTAAATAGAAAGACATAATCTCGTCTGCCTTTTCACGGGTAAAGCGGGGAACCTTATCAAGAGCAGCAAAGTATTCATCCTCATCAAACCCATATTTTCTGGCATGCATGCGAAACTGTTCCAGGTCCAGTTTTTCATCAGCATACAGATACTGTCCAATGAAAAAATTACCCAGATGATGTCCACACACCACAATAGGGGTGGCCATATCCCACAGATTGTTCTTGCAACGATACTTCTTAAAGGTGCCTGGAGCTATATTTCGAGTAAGGATGGTATCGCTCTGAATACAATTCTTCAGTGTATCAGGGTGACGTCTGTGGAACCTTGTACAGATATCCTGCCATCCGACACTCACCAGCACATTTCCGTTGATATCTACTATAGCGCTTGCTATGCCGGTAATACGATTAAAATCCTCCATCATGGTCTGGAATGCAGAAATATCTATGATCTCTGAAAGATTCAGTATACAGGAATCATCTTTCTGCTGGGATATATCCACAATTTTCTGCCCTTCTGCCTCTAAGCTGGAGAAATTCAGTTCTTCTAACTTCCCCTTCAGCTTTGTGATTGTAGAATCATCTTCTGAAGATACGGTATAATGTGATACACCCTCTTTTATCATATTCTGAATACTGGTCTGCTCCTCAGAGAATTTGAACTTGGTGATGTCCTGAAGTACTATGGCAAAACTATCCCTATCAATCCTGAATGCAGTGATCATACAATGCTTCTATGAAGGAATAAAATAATTTTCAAAGCTGACAGGTTCACCATCGATTACCACCTTCCCTAAAGTTTCTATCAAAGGTGTATCTTCAATACCTGGAAAAATTTGTGTAGCTCTCTTTCCAATGATCTCAGAAAGCTTGATGCAGGCAAGTTTTTCAAAAGAGTTATTTGCCTCAAGAAACACAAAGTCTACCGGTCTATCATGTTCATCCAGAATAATTCTGTGAATTGCTATGCCATCTAGAGCATTTACAAAGATGCTACGATATTTATCTTCACCCATCCTCATTGTTTTTCTGCATCCTGGAACAGATATATACACAACAGATATCGCCACTGAATTGCTGTAAATTATGTAGTTGTATAGTTATGGTTTGGTTAAAATGCAAAAAGAAACTGTAAATAACTTACAGCAAAGTCACGGAGTATCTGGAATCAATTTCATATAAAAGAACACACTAAATAAATAAAAACTTTTCATTGTATAATTATTATAATTTAATTTCTAACAGTGAAATCCTGAAATCAGTTAAAAGGTCGGCTCCTTAAAGCAATTTATTCATCAGAATATTTATTTTCAGCAAATTTCCAGCCCATATAACTGATTAATAGTGCTAAACCAATCGGAATCCAGGATATATCTGCTCCAAATATGAATCCTTCAGACGATACATCGTATACAAAATGCACCACCAACCAATCAACGCCATAAATCGTTCCAGCCAGATTAGAAATCACCAGAGTTAAAACAAATCCCAGAATGGAGATAAGTCCAGATATATATTTCATAATGGCTATAATCTTTTTTGCTATATAATATTATACTTAAAAAGCTGAGGTATTTAAATGGATAAATTCATGAAAGCAGCTATTGAAGAGGCAAAAAAAGGATTTTTGGAAGGAGGCATCCCAATAGGATCGATTCTTGTCAGAAATGGTGAGATAATCGGCCGGGGCCATAATATGAGAATTCAGAAAAATGATCCCTTAGCTCATGCAGAGATCATCTGTATCAGGAATGCCGGAAGGATTGGAACGTACAGTGACACAACACTATATTCAACATTGATGCCATGTTATCTATGTGCTGGTGCTGTCGTTCAGTTTGGTATTAAGAAAGTGATTGTTGGAGAAGCAGAGAACTTTAAAGGCGCATCCGAATTCATGAAAGAACATGGTATTGAAGTAATAAACCTAAATGACTCTGAATGTAGAGAAATGATGGGAAAATTCATACAGAAAAACACAGATATCTGGTATGAAGATATTGGTAAATGATTTCACAGGTTACTAAATTGAATATATTAATGTGAGTGAATAAATATTCATAAAGCCTATTTTTCTACAATCAGGATATAAATGCATATTCCGGACCACAGATGCCCACCGAACCAACAGAGTAATCGAAAAGGATAAGAAGACAGTTGGACTATATAGTTATGATAGGTCAATCCAGAATAACGTTTTATGGATCAACGGCTTTGTTCTATCTCAAATATGTACTTAATTGGTGGGGAGTGAAATATGACAGACACTAAAGAGTGTGTACTGAACAGTATCAAAACAAGAAGAAGTATCAGAGAATATCAGGACAGGAAAATATCAGATGAGATCATCAAAGAAATAATTGATGCAGGCATTCATGCACCAAATGGACTAAATTTCCAGCCATGGTTCTTTGCAGTTGTCAGGAACCGGGATATACTAAATCAAATATCGGATTTCTCAAAGCCTCTGCTGTTACAGATGCTGGAAGGTAGTACTCAGGAACAGGCCCAGAAGTACATGAACAAATTGAAGGATAAAAATTATGATATTTTCCATAATGCACCGGTGCTCATCATAGTTTTTGGTGAAGAAAAGGATGATATGAGTTATTATGGCTGTTCTATGTGTGCTCTTAACATGATGCTTGCTGCACATTCCATGGGTATTGGAAGTTGCTGGATAGGGGGAGCTGCTCCTCTCCAGCAGAACAGGGAACTGATGCAAAAGCTGAAGGTTCCTGAAGGATACAGGGTGATAGCACCTGTAGTATTTGGTTATCCAGAAAAGATTCCAAACTTTCCCGGCAGAGATGATCCGTCTGTGGTCTGGATAAATTGATATGATCTTTGAGAATAAGAGGCATTCAGTATGATACACATAAAAAGATCTGATGAAAGACATTTCTCAAACCGAGGCTGGTTAAAAACATACTGGCTTTTTTCTTTTTCGGATTATCATGACCCTGAGAATATTCACTTTGGAAGTCTTAGGGTATTCAATGATGACCTTATAGAAGCTGAAAAGGGATTTCCTGAGCATCGCCATGAGGAAATGGAAATTGTGACAATAGTCCTGGATGGCGAACTTACTCACCAGGATAATATGGGGAACAGAGATGTGGTCAAATCAGGACAGGTTCAGTGGATGTCAGCAGGAACCGGAGTGATTCATTCTGAGTTCAACAATGGAGATAAGCCTGTACATCTCTACCAGATATGGATATTTCCACGAACTAAAGGCCTGCAGCCTGAATATCATAAAAAAGAATTCTCACAGTCTGACTGGAAAAATAACTTACTTCCGGTGGCTTCTGGCCAGGATTTTTCTGGATCTTTGCCAATGCAGGCAGATGCAACTATCTTCAAATCTCATATGGACACAGGAAAGCAGTTTGAATATAGAGCAGGCAGGAGTCGACACATCTTTGTTTATCTGAACAGCGGAAAGATGATGGTTAATGGCAAAAAGATTGAAAGGGGTGATCAGGCCCAAATTACAGATGAGGAGGTACTTGAATTTAGAGTCATGAAGGATACTGAGTTTGTTATGATTGATGTTCCACCCTACAATGAGTAAGCAGGCAAAGCAGATCAGTCAGCAGGTTTGATATCCTATAAAATTAAAACTAATTATATTGAAATAAATAAATTCAATTTTGAATAACATGTTGGGAGGATCAGGAATCAACAACGATTCGGTCTTTATGAGATGGATGAGAGTTGAACTGGGCAAGCTCAACAGAGGAGTAGTAGCAAACCGAAAAACTCTTTCCCAGTTGCTTCTGGAAGAAAGACCGTCCTCTGTAACAAAATCGGGTGATGAGTACCTGTTCAATGAACAAATAATAGAAATGCTGGCTGAAAAGCTGCCGGGAGAGATCCATGATAATCTAAAGTTTCCGATATTTTTCTTCAATACTATTAAGGTGGATGAAAGCTGCTACCTCAATGATAAATACGCCCTGCGAGCACTTCAGATACTGGGGGAGCTGGGAGAAAGTAGGAGTCTGCATGAAGGAAAGGTCTGGGTTGGTAAATCAATAGCATATTCAATTATGAAAAAGTATCCAAGTGCCATACAGATAGTAGTGGGATGATCCGGAATTCAAATTTATCAGTTATCTGATTCAAATGTTTTTAATAATCAAAGAGGGATATAGAACAAGGTAATAAAATGGCAAAATTTAACATGTTGTGTACTTAACACACTATAAAATAGATCATAGGTTTCTCTAAAAGGATGTTTGAAATATGAAAAAAATAGATCCCAGAGTACTCATATTGCTGGCTGTATTTGCTGTGGTCATTTTTTATCTGATCATGATGGGACAGTTCCGAATCATAAATGTGAGCATAGTATTTCTTTTATTTCTGGCACTGACAGTGTTCTGGCTGTGGATGCTTGTAGATTGTGCAACAAAGGAGACAAATGAAGGAAATGAAAGGTTGATCTGGATTATCATAATAGTTTTCACTCATTTTATCGGTGCCCTGCTATATTACTTCATTCGAAGACCAAAGCGCAAGGAAAAATTTGACTACTGATGACAGCTTGCAAATAAATTAAAATTCTCCTGAGCTAAAGGCTCAGGTGCTTCCTTGGACCGATTCCTTAAGGAATCTGATATCACAGTTCATACCTAACTGGAAGGCAACGAGCTATGGGAACCCTTTACGAAGACCCCTATCCCATGGGCGTCCAGTTTAAATTCCTTTTGACTTGATTCTCGCCATCGGTTAACTACATACACATTCAGACTTATTTATAATATAGTTGACGATTACATCCCCTATGCTAAAGACATAGGGGTTTTACGCTCCGTTTATAATAATAGAGGAAATGCAAATCAAGCAGTAATTACACATTTTACCAGGATGGGAGTTAAATTTCAGTTAATACCAGAAGTTTTCTTTACAATCCGCTTCACTTTCCTGCCTCTAAAATTAACGGCTCCAACAAGCTGAACATGTGGATTATTTCTTAGTCTATCAGCATGGACACTGTTAAATGTGGCAATTATATTCCTGTTTGCAACAATATCAACTCTTGCACCAGTTTCTGCAAGAATTCTGATAACTCCTTCTATTTGGGATAAATTTGCAGTATCTTTAATTTTTATTAGATGTGTCTCAGCAGGCATGCTTAAATCTTCCTGAAATATTATTTCTTAAAGGAATGGAATTTATTTTTTATATGGTCACCAGACAGAATTCGCTCTGAGTTTCTTATATTTTCCTTGACATCTGAATCATTAACATCTTTACCAATAATCTTTCCATTCATCTTTTTCTCTGACACTGCCACATCCAGATCAATATTAGAACCGGTATCAACATGTTCTCCTGGAGACACTGACTGGTTGAGCACTGTTCCGGTATTTGAAGAATCCTCTCTTTCAGTTATTTTTCCGGCATCAAGCCTGCCCTCTTTCAATATTCTTCTGGCACTTTTTAGATTCATACCCACAACATTTGGAACTTCAACCATCCTGATTTTGGATATAACCAGATCTACAGGCTCTCCGGGTTTTGCAACTGAGTTGCCGGAAGGTATCTGGGAAATCACTGTTCCCTGTGCAAGTTCACTTTCAGTTTCAAGTATTTCACCTATAGCAAATCCAGCATTCTCCAGTTTTGATTGCGCAATGTCGAGATTCATTCCAACCACATCAGGAACATCTACATAATCAGAAAATACAGAATCTTTTGATAATGAAGTGATACTGAATTCAATCTCACTCAGATTACCAGGAGGTATCACATCATCTGCTTTTGGAAGCTGGAAGCTTATTTCTTCGTCCCTGACTGCAATATTCGTTTTAAGCCTGATATTCATGGAGCTTACATGATAGTCCTTTTTTGAAGATTCAGTACTAAGAGACATTTCCATATTTTCAATAGAATCGCGAAATGCCTTTACAAGATTTGAGGAAGACAGTTCATATCTGGTGCGGGAAAGCTGTTCCAGTTTCTTTTCAGTTTCAGCCTTCTCTTTAGTTATTTCTTCCACTCTGCGGCTTATGGAAGTATAATCATGCTTTAAGTCCATATTTTCCTTTTTGAGCTGTTCAAGTTCACGATTCTTAATCTCGATTTCCTTTCTAGATGTGTTCAGTTCAGACTCTATATTTTCAATGTTTTTCAGTATCTGATCATAGCTCTGCCTTCTCAATACAGTATTAGCTGAACTGGTCAAACGTTCAATATTCTGCCTGAGTTCTCTAATATCACTCATACCTGACAAGACCCCCTCATTGAGGTTCTACCTTACTGGATGAAGGAGGGATCGATATTATCCTTGCCTTCAGTACACTTGAACCTTCTACAGCATATGAATTAGTTGAAACATAAGAAGCATTGAGTGGTGCTGCACTTAGCACTCGCCTATAACCTCTTAGCTGATTTTTAGAATCCCTTTCCTCTTCATATTTCATTGTGAGAGCCATTTTAAGTTCAAGATCAACTTCAGGTATGTGGTACCATGTCGCATCCAGGTCATAATTCTTTAACACCTCGTCACTGGAAAGTTCAATTTGAGTGTTGATGGAATTGCGATCAAGTTCCCTCTGAGTAACTGCAATGGACCTACCCACTTCACTCAAGATTGTTGCAAGGGGACTGACCAGCACCTCTTCAATATTTTTATTGGTTTTAACTGACAGAGCAATACCTCCATTGAATAAATTAAATGATCAATGTAATCTTACCTACATTGACCATATACACCTGTATCACTGACCAGAACTTTCTTTTACCCTCACGGTCGGAACAGCTCTCTCCGGTGGCGGCACAGGCCTTAAGGTTGTACGCAGCAGGCTGGTACCTTCTTCACTGAAAGTGTACTTTGATTTATATGATGCATTGTAGGTAGAAGTATATGCAACGTTTGTAGTGTTTTCATAACTTACTTTACCCTTACCAAACAGCAGTCCTGCAAGACCACTGGACTTATAGCTTCCACTTATCTTTGACTGGTTGGTAAATTTGAATTCCCTTCCGTATTTTCTCTCTGTTGAGTGCTCGAGTTTCATTGAGATGGTCATTTTAACCTCAATGATTGATTCGGTAAACTCATAGAAACGGGGTTCCAGACCATACGTTAGCAAAGACATTGGCCGGTCATTGGTAACCACTTCTGTGGCAGTAACGTTCCCATCTTCATCAACAGTTTCTTCTATGTAAAGAATCACACTTCCGGTTTCAAGTTCGGTTTCTGCAAGAGCCTGTGCTACATTGATAGAATTTATATCCAGAGCAGTCTGCCCTTCTGCAATGGCAAAAGCCATTTCCTTAATCATGTCCCCGAATGGAACATCCAACAATTTCTGACCCACTGATACCATAAAATACCTCCACAATTCTTCTGATTTAATGTACAATAAATAATGTATTCATGTACAATATTACAATATATTATGTACACTGATATAATATAAATGGCCATGATATACGATATTGAGATCATAGAATTTCCAGTATGAAATTTTAAAATTTGTTTATTATAATCAGAAATATATACTGTTTCAGAACAGAAAAAAGAAAAAATGGACACAGTATTACCTGGGATGACCCACAGGGATTATGTACAGTGGATCATGGCTGGCAGGCATGCTGAGAATCCGTTTTATAGCATCATCCTCAAAAGCACCTATTACCACCATACCAAGATCCATTGCTGCTGTCTGGAGATACAGGTTCTGAGCACTGTGTCCGGCTTCCATATGGACATACATGATTCCCCGATCCCCGTATCTTCCTGTTGTACGGGAGTAATCTGCAGCTATTATAATATTAACCGGAGCTGTGTCTATAGGAGACTGTCGAAGTGCTGCAGAGTAAAGATCCTGGCGTACATCCCCTGTGTACACCAGTTGAAGGCTGTGTTCTGCCGGATTGTACCGATATACTCCTACCGGAATATCCTCATCTCCTACCCCGTCTGAACCGGTTACAATGTATACCTCAAGAGGGTATGTAGCACCAGCGGATGGTGCTGACCTGAACATTCTTGTTTCATCGGTTATTCCCTGTGCAGCCCACATAATCTGAGAGATATCTTCAGCTGCCAGAGGTCCATCTGTAAAGCTTCTTATTGAACGCCTCTTATCAATTGCCTCTTCCACCGAAACATCGCCCTTTAGTGCAGGTTCAGGCAGCATTATGACCTCAGAGCTATCAGGCAAAGAGTTCTGAGAATCGCTTTTTGGCCATATGGCCGTCATACCCACTGCCACCATAAAAACTATCAATGCCATTATTTTAGCAACCGTTGATTTCCTGATCCATACCATAATTATATTGCCTCCATTCCCCAATGAAATTGTTCTGGCTATATTATATTTATTTAGTTGAGTAAATACTTCACCCCTGCAACCAGAATAAATGACCAGTACAGAATAATCCGTAATCATTCAGGTTGCACAAAATAAAATATACATATAATAAATATAGATATATATAGAAATGACGAGTATATATAATATATCCGGCGATACTATATATAATTCCGACTTCTCTATACCCGCAGTAATGTTAGAAATAAAAAATGGAGAGTATGCTGTAAATGACTAAAAATTTCAAAATTTATGCAATTCTTTCAATAATGCTAATAGGAATTGCTTTTGCAGGTATAGGATGTTTAGAACGCCCAGATGATGATAGAAGCATAACTGTAAGAGGATCCGATACAGTGCTTCCACTCTCACAGGCAGAAGCTGAGGCATATATGGACAAGTATCCTGATGACAGGATAAGTGTAGGAGGTGGCGGATCAGGTGTCGGAATTGCTGCTATGATAGATGGTGAAATTAATATCGCAATGGCTTCAAGAGAAATGCGCCAGTCTGAGATAGATAGTGCAAACCGCAACAATATATACCCAATAGAACACACGATTGCATGGGATGGAATTGCTGTTGTGGTTCACCCTGAAAATCCTGTAAAGGAACTTACTTTTGATCAGCTTAGGGGAATATATAACGGTTCCATCAGCAACTGGGAAGAAGTAGGAGGTGAGGACCGCAGAATCAGTGCAATAACCCGTGACAGCAGCTCAGGAACTTATGCATTCTTTAGAGAGGTTGTACTAAAAAATGATGAATACAGACCAGATGCTCTTGCCATGTCTGCAACTGGTGGTATTGTACAGGAAGTATCTCAGAACAGGGGAGCTATCGGATATGTAGGATATGCCTATCTGGACCAGAGAACACATGCACTATCACTGGATGAAGGTAACGGTTATGTACCCCCAACTGCAGAATCTATCCAGAGTGGAGATTATTCGCTCGCAAGACCCCTCTACTACTATACCAAGGGAGAACCTGAAGGACTCACAAAAGATTTTCTAGATTTTGTCCTGGGTCCCGAAGGCCAGGATATTGTGACTGAAGTCGGATACTTCCCAGCAAGATAAAACTGGAAAGGAGATTAGAAATAAAGGATTTGTATTATCATACAATTCCACTTTAATTTTTTATATTTAAAATTATTTATTGATTCAAACTCAAAGCATCTATGATAGCAACATATTTTGATCTTAGAAAGGATGATACATTAATGGGAGGGTTCTTCTGGCACCATCGTTGACAATACCAGAAGTGACAAAATGGGATTCTGGCTATAAAAGCCATCATATGTAGCAATATATGGGAATTTAGAGCCACATATTCGAGTATGGATTGTCAAATGATATATATAGGTTTTGATTCAAAAAGCCAGATTATACAATTGTACCAGACAAAACTTTTTATTACCACCGTATATCATATGAATCTTCACAGAAAGGCCACATGAACTACACCTGAGCTAAAGACTTGGGTGCTTCATCCTTTGAACTTCTGTTCACAGGTCCACAGGCTCTCCCCCCTCGTTTCGAAGGTGTCAAAATCCAATTAGATTTTGTTTATCAAGTGCAAGTTTCTTGATGTTGATAGCAGCATTGATGCCTCCATCATGGTTACTTTTACAATCTGGACAGTTCCATTCCCTGTCTGCTAATGTTAGTTCCTTGCTGTAATATCCACAAATATTGCATATTTTGGGAGATGGTTCAAATTGTCCAATTTTTTTATTCTTGATCTTAAATGAACTGTTGCAAAAAACATATATATAAAATAATATAATGTACAATAAAATTTTATAAAGAATATAACAATAATCAACCTGATAGTTCATCTCTGCAATTATATTCAAAAAAAGCTTTTGATTGTGACCTTTATGAAACATTCATTGCTTGATATTGTAATAAATTCAAAAAAGAGAAGAAATGTCCTTATGCTCCTGAACGAAAGAGACAGGAGCGCAGATGAGATCAAAAATCTCCTTGATGAAACCTCCAGTTCAATAATGCCACAGATTAGGATACTTGAAGAAAATGATCTTGTAGTGCAGGAGAATGGAAACTATCGTTTATCTGAAGTGGCACATGTAATCATTAATAACATGAAGCCTTTTGTAGATTCCATTAGATTGTTTGATCAATACCCGGAATACTGGACAAAGCACGACATCAGGAGATTACCGAAACATCTGCAAAGAAGGATTGCAGAAATAAAAGATTATAAACTGCAGAAACCTGACCTCAGCCACCTGTTTGAACTTCCGGATAAATTGGTAGAAGATATATTAAAGTCAAGTAAAGTAATGATATTTTCATCCTTTTTCCATCCAGCATATCCAAAATTACTGCAAAAACTTGCAGATGAGGGAACTGAGATTTCGATTGTACTTACCGGATCAACAATTGACAGGTTCAAAATAGATCACATAAATGAAATTAATGATTTTTTAAAACTTGAAAATACCAATATTTATTCATATAAAGGAGAATGCGGTGTCGAAGCTGTTGTAGTAACCAATACAATGATGATCATGCGGCTCTTTTTTAGTGATGGTTCTTTTTCCCATACACGAATAATAAGCCATGACCCATCCTCTATCAAATGGGCCAGAGAATTGTTCATATATTATAAAAATTCATCTGAAAGTATAGAAAAGATATGAACATGGTATGTACATATTTTCCCAATTTTCTTAGAGATACCGGAAAATGATACAATAAATGGTCGAAACTTGTATATACGATAAAAGCCAATATATTGTTTGATGAGCGGTTAACTCTTTTTGTAAAAATAACCCCCACTCCCCAATCCGCTCATCATATTACTCTCATTCAATAACCATTTCAGGTAGCTAAAGTTCATAAATGAAATACTGAACTGACATCCAGAAAATGAATACTGATACATAATTTAATTATTGCAATGTTTTAATGTTGCCAGGAACACAAATTATCCATATATGCTACTATATATTAGCAAAAAAGTAATATAGCTGACTTCCACTTTCATACACATTATTGGTCGTGTATATTCTAACATATACAGAATATAATAATAATAATTATTGAGGCAATTTTTTACATAAAATTACAATAATTCTTCCTATATTCGATTGGATAAATGTATAGGCCTGCAATAATTGAATGTCAAGCAGCCTGCAGTAATGACTGAGATATCATACCATAAACTCAGGATACCTGACCTAGCCGTTTATATCCAGTCACTGATAAGAATATAATGATTCCGGTAAAAACAATAACACCTGCTGCAGCCACATCCATCATCCCGGATATTATTATTCCAAAGATCATACTAAATAGCCCAAAAACGATACTGTAGATAATAGTGTTTCTAAAGGACATTTCCAGCTGCAGAGCTGTAAGGGCAGGTAATACAAGAAGTGCTACAACAAGAATAATACCAACCACTTTTATGGAAAGCACGATCGTAATGCCCATGAGTATATTGAAAACAATTGATATTCCAGAGACCGGAATCCCATTCATTCTGGAAGCTCGCTCATCAAACGTAATTGCTAGCAGTTCCTTGTAAAGCAAAATAACAACTAACAGAACAGAAATTCCAAGTATACCTATAAGAATCATATCTTCAATTGTAATTGTCAGAATAGAACCAAACAGATAGTCCATTATATCAACATTGAATCCACCTGCTATACTGATAATTATAAGACCAAGAGAAAAGCCACCTGCCAGCATTATAGCCATTGCTGAATCCGATTGCGCAATTCCTTTACTTCTCATATAAGAGATTGCCAGCAGTGAAAATATTGAAATCACCATTGCAGTCAGTATAGGATCAATGCCGATCAATAACCCCAGAGCAATTCCACCAAACGCTGTGTGAGCTACACTATCACCGATCATGGATTCCTGCCTTAGAACTATGAACAGACCCATGATCGAGCATATCAGAGATATCAAACACCCCCCTATCAGTGCCATCTGGAAAAAAGGCATCCTCAACAAATGTGGAAGGTCACCAAGAAAAATATCAAACACCATTGAAATCACCCTGGCATGTGTGGGAATGGAATACAAAGTGGAAGTGTTCACCATATGCCTTTTGCAGTATTTCGTTAGGATCTGTACCAGGTTCTATGAGTGAATCGTAGACCATGTGATTGACGCATATGACCCTTGACATTCGGCAGAAAACCGCAGTTAAATCATGCGATACTACAAGAATTGTCATGTTTTTTTGCCGGTTAAGATTACTCAGCATTTTATAGAACTTTTCCTGAGTTTCAAAATCCATTCCGGATATGGGCTCGTCCAAAAAAAGGATTTCAGGATCGCGCACCAGTGCTTTGGCCACAAAGGCTCTCTGTTTCTGGCCTCCTGAAAGCTGCCCGATCCTTCGATCAGCAAGATCTGATATACCCATAAAATCCATTGCTTCATCGACCTTTTTCCAGTCCATTGGGTTCAATCTGCGAAAAAGGTTTGAACGTCTGACCCTTCCAAGTGAAACAAGCTCTTTCACACTCAGCGGAAAATAATGATCAAAATCTATGGCATTCTGTGGGATATAAGCTACTTTCTCCCATTGTGTAAATTTATGACTGGGCTGACCAAAGAGTTTAATGTTTCCCTTTTCACTGGATATTTCTCCAAGTATACTTAGCAGTAAGGTTGTTTTTCCCCCGCCATTGGGCCCAATGATGCCTACATAGTCACCCCTGTAAATTGAAAAGGTAGCACCTTCAACCACTTTGGTGTTGCTTCTAGAAACATCCAGATCCGTAACTTCAAGCACCACTTCTTTCATTTTTCTATCCTCAGTCATTTCTATAGGAATTTATGAGAATAATTAAAGATCTCTAACCTGAAAAAACATATTCTCAACTAGGTCCTCTTCACCTTCAATTAAGATTTATTCTCTAACAATTGACAATATTATTCTATCAAAATGAAATGTAACATTGGTATATAAGTTACATCTTTTTAATTTGTCTGAAGACCTTTTTTGAGAACTTCTAAATTATATTCCATTTGATCAAGGTAATCCATTCCATCCAGCTCACCGGTCATAAGATACAATGTTTCCACCTCCACCTCCTGGCCACTTATCTTTTCAACATTATTCTGAAGGGTTCGAACATAAGCATCAGAATATATAGGGTCAAGGTAGAGAACATATGTTTCAGATTCAATCATTCGGTTTACAAGTGATGATATAGCAGAAGAACTGGGCTGCTGATCTGCAGATATACCGATCACACCGGCCTGATGGAAACCATATCTATCTGCGAGGTATCCATATGCTTCATGGGAAACAAATATGTAATCTTTTTCTGCGCTGGCCAGTTCGTTCATATATCTGTTATCCAGTTCTATGAGACGATCCTTCAATTGGTTCCATCTCTGAGTGTAGTATTCCTCATTATCAGGATCTTTTTCAACCAGTGCTTCATAGATATTCTGACCCTGCTGCATAGCAAGATATGGGCTTATCCATGTGTGTGGATCATACAGTTCATGATCATGATCTTTATGGTCGCTTTTTTCAACTGGAACAAGTGCAAGGACATTGTTTGAACCCGGCGGATCTTCCAGTTCCCATTGGTCTATAACCCTCTTCTGATCCAGACTAACAAGATGAACAATGCCATCAGGAGTTACTGCCCACAGCGTTTCTTTATCTTCATCTTCTATGATCCTCATAGCCTGAGGGAAATCACCATCCAGTGATATTTCGTCCACACTTTCTGATTCAATGTCAACACAGACCACAGTTCCATTGGTAGGGTTTGAAATCGCCACCATGTTTCTGCTTTCCACAAATACAGAATTCGGCCAGCCATGGTCAGAGGATACTCTGGGAACCTCTACAGATATTTCCTTTTCAAGTTCTTCATTCACCAGATCATATACTACAATCCTGGAATATTCCAAGCCCTGTGCACTGTCTCCAACATATGATATCAGCTGACTCCCATCCACACTTATCCATGATCGGGATAGATGGTTGCCCTCATGATCATAAGGAATCAGACCCTCAAAGCCAGAACTGCCAATTTTCACCAGTCCATGTGTATTGTCTCTTGCATTGAAATAAACCTTTCCGGTAAGTTCAGAGTACACACCTCCATGGGGAGAGTCTCCTGCAGTACCTTCTGCAACAATGTTTCCATTGGAAGCCTGGATTATTCTAAGATTCTCGCCTTCAGGCGTATTCATTTCTCCGATGTAGAGCAGTCCATCCTCATCAAACTTAACTGTGGCATGACTGGTTGAGCCTGCACCTCCATCATCGTATTTATTATGTATTCCCGGATTATCGATATTCATAACCAGTACTTTCTGTTCATTATCAAGAGCAAAGGCAATATACCGGCCATCTGGAGAGATATCATAATGACGGGGCATTTCTGCATCAACTGAAGTTACGATCCTTGGAGTATGGAAGTGATCACCATGCAAGCCACTATCAATAACTGTTATATTATCATGGTTTGGAACAAAAATATAAAGATCTCCATATGAATTCCTAGCATTGGGTGCATTGTCAAAATATCCACTATGTTTTGTAGCATCAAGCCCAAATGGGAGGGTTGTCACAAGGACAGCATCATGTTCTGTAAGATCATAAACAAGGGTTCTGGAATTATCATTGTCAAATATAAAAAGTCTTGAGAGATCATGTTCATATGAACTGGCCAGATCAAGGCCACGGCTTGTTTCTACCACAGCCATGTTGCTGGTATCTATTGAAGGAAGTAAACTGCGTTCAACCCATGGTTCAAGTCCTGCGCCATTATATATAAGAACATCAGCTCTGCTTGCTTTGAGCACATCCGATGCCGAAGGAGACCATGTATGTAGTTCTGTATTTTGAGGTATTAAGAGTTCAACCTCTACCTTTTCACCTCCAATCTCCTCGGCCATGTAGCCCAGGGCATACATGGTAGCAACGACGCTTAAGTGATCCCTATCATCTTCCACCTGTGTTGTAAAAATTATACCCATACCTATGATCAGTACAAGCAAGCCTAAAATCAAAAAAATTCTATTTTTGTCCATGACAACCCTACCCTTAAATATAATTTTTGGCACCATACCAAATATTGCATATTTTTTATAGTTCACATTATTGAAGTTCATAAGATATATAATCTACTACAGTGCTTTTTTAGTTTGTGTCAAATAATATATATTTACTATTATTATTTAAAATATGTTGATTTTTGATCCTGTACCAAAAATAGTCCAGCTAAGAACAATAATTATTTTTCTACGCACACAAAGCTTCAAATATTCGAAAAAAGGTTATAATATCCTCATAATTTAAATCATTTAAATAATCTTATAAGTAAGATCCACAGATATACAGTTAACATATCAAGTAGGTAAGATAATGGAACCTGAAAATGTACTTAGAAATGCATGGAATGTATACAAAAATAATTTTATTACCTATATATTGGCAGCTATTATCACAATTTTTGGATCTATCATTATAATAACAATAGCACCTCTTTTCTACGGGCTAACCTACATGGCATTAAAGGGAGTAAGAGGAGAAGTTCCTGAGGTAAGGGATGTTTTTGAAGGATTCAACCATTTCATCAGAAGCTGGATATATATGATCATAGCAGGCATAATGTTAATAGTAGGATATATGCTACTGATCATTCCAGGAATAATTCTTTCAATACTACTTCTGTACAGTCTACCCCTTCTGGTTATACGCGGATACAGTGCAATTGATGCAATAAAGGAAAGTATTGCTCTAGCACGTGCGAATTTCATAGACACGTTGATAATATTTGCAGTTCTTGCAGTTTTGAATATCTTTGCCAGTTACACTGTAACAGAACCCTTTTCAATTGGTATGCTACTAACAATATTGATACTGCCATTTGCAGTTCTCTGTTACACAGTTGCAACTGTTGAACTTATATCTTCGTCCAGGGAAAATTATCAGATAGAATAACAGAGAACAGTATAATCAAAGAAAAAAACGGCCTATAGGATCAATTGAAAGAAAGGAATGTGCAGAATCAGACAATTTCTGCACTCACTTCATTTTCGGTTACATGAAGATATATTAAAGATTCCGGTCTTGAATCATAATTGAGTTCTATTGATGATGATCCATAATCAATCGGATCTGAATTGCCTGAAGTTTTCATTTTAAACTGGACAGCACCATCTTCAGTTATAAGTTTCATATAGTGTTGAGTCACATTATAGAGTGATTGAATTGAATTTGTCTGATTCCACGTAAATGCTGACTCTTTGGTGTATTCCATATCAAAAGAATCATCAAGAAGATCTATTAGTGCCATCTCATCAGACTGTTTATCTATTACAGGAAAACCATCTTTACCTTCCCATTCCTCCTCATTATCTCCGTCTACAGACGTATCCTGATATAAAATGCTGGTGATTTTAATTTCATTACTTTTTTCATGTAACTTAAATGTGAGAGTGCGGCTTCCTGATGAAGCAAATACTTCATAGTTATTAAGAGAATTTAATCCCTGACTGCCCTTGGCATGAAGCTCAAAAGAAAAATTGTGCATGGGATAATCCTGAGTATCATCAATAGCTCCTACCTTAAAAGGATAAGCAAGAACATTTTTACCCATTGGAGGAATCACATCCAGTTCAACAATGGCTGTTTTATTTGGGATATCCGTTGTTGCGCGGGTATAAGTCTGTGAATTAGCATAATCTGCCCATGCATCATAAAATTCACTTTTTATGAATATAATTATTTTATCAGCTTCAAGTGGATTTGTACGATTATTAGCCCTATCTGGAAAAAGCTGTTTGGGTGTATCCGATGAAGTTACGGATATGCTGATGTCAGAACTTCCACTGACTGAAGAATACCCATTTACTTTCATAATGGGAAGTGTCAGAGTCTGCCCATTATAATGGAACTCAGGTGGTGAGATCATAACAGACCTTCCATTAGGATACTTTGACCAGACTCCGCCTCCCTCATAGGCCACAGTGTGGTCCTGATAGAGACATTCAATGGAGCCCATTGATGAACTGAAATTATCAAGTCCGTATTTTTCCCAGCCTTTCCAGTAATATCCATTCTGTGTGATATTTTCATACCCACTGGAATTTGCAGTAACAACAACGATCTGACTGTTGTTGTAAGAATCTTCATTGCCGTTAATGTTCAAAGTTCCACCCATAAGAGAGATAGCAATTAACTGGGAAGGAGATTCTCCCAGAGCCACTTTGCTCATTCTGGAATCCAGTACTGAAAAGGATTGTTCGCTCTTATGTATCTTTGCACTATTTTCAAGACCACCAATTGCAGGAACACTATAGAGAAGAATGATTCCAATGGATGTGATTGTCAATCCAATGATTATGATCACTCCGACAACCGATGAAACTGCATTTTCAGATTGCAGTAATCTATGTTTCACAATAATACTTCCTTTCAGAAAAACTGGTATATAATATTCTATATTTACAGTATAAAATAGTTATTGTTCTAAAGATAGTTTGCTGGGAGAATACATAATGTATACATCCATTTCCTTCATTCCACTCAATGATGCACACACAGTCTTATTGAGATCATCAATTTCTTCTACTTCCATACCCAGATAATCTTCCAGGTATCTCCCCCACGCTTTATAATAATCGCTCATAATAGTAATTTTAACTTCAGAAACGTTTTGGTGCATGTGTACCGATGGATTGCCTTTTTCAGATATCACTCTCACATGACCCTGGCCGGATAAGCTTTCTGAACCGGAAATGAATGCTACCGGAATCATCATTGAACCCTCTGTAATAATAAATGAGGGAGCAGAAACCATTAAGCTGTTTCCATCCTCATATTTCTCCCATACTCCAGTATTTTCATAGCCTATCGACAGATCCATAAATTCTAAGTCGGCCTTTCTCATCTGGCGCTCAAAGTGCTGAAATTCATGAGATGAGTTGGATTCATTCCACACCTGTGAAGAGATGTTTATATAACTGTTACCTCTGATCGAAATGATTCCATCGTACAGTTTCATTTCAACTGACTGTGAAGGTGCCTTCCCAAACACAACCTTATCAAAACTTGAATCCAGTACCATAAAGCTCTGGCGTATGTTTTCCTTGTGAGCAGTGCTTTTCATATCATCTATCAGGGGAAAGCCTGAAACTGCTATGATCGAAACCGCCACAAGCATGATTCCAAGTACAGTTATGAATCCCAGAACCTCGGATACTGCTTTTTCAGATCGGATAAAGCTTTTGTCTTCCATGTTATTCACATTCGATCCTCAGATGTGGTCAGCAGATGATACAAAGGATGCATCTTTCATTATCATTGCTGTATCTCTATGTAATTATCAGATTTGTTTGAAGGATTATATACCAGATAGATTTTATTTCCTGATATATATAGATCTGTGGGGGCAACATCTGCTGAATTTACAGAATAAGGAACACTAACCATGGTTCCAGATATTCCTTCCGAGACAAATAATATCTCACTGTCCTCACTTAATACATGAACTGAATAATAGTTGCCTGCAATTTTCAGAGGAAGATTCAGCTCATATCTAAGCTCTCCAACTTCCCCACCATTTACCTCTACAGTATAAATCAGATTATCCATAGCCGAAAGTTTTGAAGAGATCATGCTCCCATACATTTCAAACTCATCACGGGTAACACCATCTTCAGTCTGGTTCATCATAACAAAAAATGAGTTCATGATAAGCACAAGAACAATAGCAGTAACTGAAAATGTAATTATAAATCCCACAGAAACCGAAACTGCGCTTTCATCATCAATAAGGTCTCTCATCTACGATACCTCAGTCATTATTAATTGGAATGGATACAGGTACAGATATTCGAACTGTCCTCTCATCCGATCTTAAAGATATATCCGCATCCACCATATATTTCCTGCTGGTTTTAAATTCCATTCCACCTGCCAGTTCACCCTCAATCAAATAATACCCCTCTGCATGAGAACCATTCACAAACTGAATATTATAGGGGCCTTTTTGAGTGTTTTCTTCATAGTGATAATCAGAATTTTCAATTATATCCAGATCTAGATACGTACTACTGTTTTCACTTGAATAAATTAAATCTGTACTATTTTTTACAGTAATATTAACTCCCGATTCAATACCTCTAAGAGTCATGAGCCATAACATTTCATTATCCAATCCTGAAATTTTTATCTGGAAATGTTCAGATTCAGTAAAATTATTTTCCGGAATAGTAATTTTAAAATCAGAAACATTCTCCACACTCTTCACCACTGTCCAGTTGTGGTTGCCATCTGACTGTCCATTTTCTGTAAAGTAGGGGTCATAGAATGAGCCATTTGTTATGGATACAATGTAACCAGAGTGTGCATACATTAGTTTCATGTTTGAGGTGAAACTTTCAAGATATGATTCATTGAATGACCTATCATTCTCATGGGCTTCCTGGAATGCATGAGATGTCAGCTGAATTATATTGGCAGTATCATAACCTGTGGAATCAGCACTGGATTCTGCTGCTATGTTGCTCGTGAATATAATGCTGTTGAGTAAAACTGTAGAGATCAGAAGAAGCAGTCCAATAGCAAATCCAGCTATCAGCAGTAACTGTCCGCATTCATCCATTTTTTTCACCAAAGACCTCCAGAATACATTACATTCTCCACATCGTAAGTCTTATGTCAACTATATTGTAGAAATCAGAGCCATTATCAGCATCAATAATACTGGTATTTTTAGCAAATTCTGTGATATTCATATCATCAAAATCCGAGTTTGAAAGAAGTATCTTTCTTGAAGCTGTGACCGCATTATTTGAAGGATCGCCACTGTATATGTAAACAGAGGTTGCAATTGTATCATCCGGACCAATAAAACTAAACTCCACATTGTGTGCAATACCACGATTGACAGCTACAAGATCAAGAGCCTTGGCAATTGAGCTGTTCTCAAGTACATTGCTTCTGTTTCCGGCAGCAAAATATCCATCTCCTGCCCATACATAATGGTTGCCATCCCATCTGAGAACATCTTCTTTAAGATCAGAGTTCATGCTCTCACATGAGTGGTCAAGAGCAGAGAGTACATCCTGTCCTGTTTTATGGATCTGGTTTTCCACATGTACACTGGCAGTAGATGAGGTCAGTGGTGTGATAGCTGTTGCATGGACTGCAAAGATAACTACACCAACCATTATAGTGGCAGCGATCACGGCTTCAAATGTGTGCATCTGGGCATCCTGATCTTTTTTCAGATATGAAAATATACTGACCATATTACCACACCCTGAAAGAAATGATGACAAGTTCATGACTTCCGTTCTCATACTGCATTAGTCCAGTCCTCCCAGTCTGGCCTATGTTACCTGCATAGGGGAGATTTTGACCTGACGTATCAATTACACCGGTGCTATTTCTCAGAGTAACATTCAGGTGAAGATCTGAGTGAATTCCTGTCAGGCCAAGGGACTCCCGTAAACTGTCATAATCATCATCTAAACCCCTAAAAAAAACATGGACCTTATTTTGACATATCATAACAGGTACTCCAGGGTCATGGATGCTCAACTTTTTTTCTACGACATTTGAAGAAATTTGATCAGAAATAATATTCAGGTCATCAGAACTGGAATGAAATGACAGGAACAGACCTGAAGTATACTGAAATACAAAAAAAACAGCAGCCATGAATATTATTATGGCTACAAGATAATCAATGGTAAGCTGTCCTCCATCATTATACAGAATAGTTCCAGATGATTCCTTCGTTTTTTTATATCCCATATATTTCGGTGCCCTTCTTTACCTTTTCTACATCTCTCTCTATAACAGAAAGTTTATTCCTGTCAACCTTTACACCCGCCAGTTTTTCAATAAACCATATTGATTTGACATGATCGGAAGGATTGAGTTTCCAGTCAGGTTTCTCTACAAAATAATCAATGCTATCTGCATATTTCATAAGTTCAATACGAACGTCGTCACTGATCCAACCAAGTTCCTCGTAATAGGAAAGCAGACCAGGCATATTGTTTCTTCCAACAAGCTGCATAAGGAACTCAAGCCATTCCATGCACAGTTTCATACTTGCCGAGTTTTTATCAATACGGGTTAAATAAACGTTCTGGCCGGGTTGTTGTCTGTAACTTTTTGCGCCCATTTTGCGAAGTTCATTTTCAACATACTTAGTGATTTTAGCCATTTCCTGATGAAGGCCTTGCATATCATTTTTCATCTGGATTTTGAACTCTTCATTGGAACTATAAACTTCTGAAAGATCATTTAAGACCGTAGTTGTAGTAGCGCCAATATCCTCAAATGCCTGATTTGTTATTTCCTGGTTATGCTCCAGATCATGAATGGTAGATTCAAGGTCATCGATCTTATCTACCCGAGATATTTTTTCATTCATCTCTTCAAACATTGATTCATTTTTGAATTCGGATTTCTGCATTCTGGAAATGAGCGCATTATATGAACCTGCCATTTCTGATATGGTTTGATTTACACCAGATATGTTTTCTTTCATATTCTCATTGTCGATCATAACAGAATTCAGGACACTGTCAAGTTCATCAAATCTGCTCTGGATCTCATATGATTTTTGTTTGGAAGAATCAATTTCAGATTTAACTGTGGAAACTATGTCTTCATGGAATGATTCCAGCTTACCATTCAGGTCTTCCAGGTCTTCAACTGATGAAGATACCCGTTCAAGCTCCTTCTTCATCTGCTCTATATTCAATTCATATCTGTTTATTTTCTCTTTTAGATCCTGAATTGTCTCGGGATCTGAAATACCAAAATTTACAGACTGTTTCCGGTAGATACTATCAAAGACTTCCTGACCTCCTGTAGCAGACCGATTCTGTCCAGAGCATGACACTGTTTTTTGAGAAAAATGATCTAATTTTTCTGATTTTTTTTCCTCGCTGTCAGAACCTTGCAAGTTACTCCCAGTCAAAAAATCATTATTATTATTATCTGCATCAAATCCATTTTGAGAAGAGGAAATAAATTGATTAATTTCACTATCATCTATCTCCTCTTTCATGCCACCATTTTCAGATTCATCAACAGACTGGAGCTCCCTGCTCAGATCGCCCATCCTGTCCACCAGATTTCCACCTCTAGTAATATTATTTACAATGCTCCTGAAAAAAGATGAAATCTTGTCAATAGCATCATTTCTTCGTATCATTTTGTCCTTTGAGGTTAGATCTTTCCCATCAGCATCAGAGTTGACCTCATGGGCTGGAGAGGGATGTTCATTTAATGAAAAACCATCGTGTGGAAAAATATCTGAAAATGGATCCAATTTTTCATCTGATTCATTGTTTACCTGTGGCCTTTCTGGAAAGGTATCTGATGAAATACTATGGACATCATACCTTTTTTTGGACTCGGGGTGATTCGGTTCGTCGGGAGGAGAAGAATTGGAGGGAGAAGATTTACCAGCAGACCCTGTAAAAATTTGTTTTTTACCGGACCTTTTTCTATTTTCCAGAGCTTCGCTGTCAATAGGAACATTATCTGAACTGGCAGGTTCCTGTAAGTCGTATGAAGAATTTAGTTCTGGATCATTTTTCTGTAATTCATTGGGTAGTTTCGGTTCAAAAAGAGGTGGGGGAGACTTTGAATTGATATCATTGATATTGCGGGGAGTTTCAGAATCATCTATAGAATGTGGGGAATTGTTATTCTGAAAACTACTGTCACTTTCACTCAGCTGATCATATTCATCAGTATCATTCTGCCTGTTTTCCATAAGCCTTGACTTTATTCTGCGAATAGTTTCGCCCGGATCTTGAAAGCGATTTTCAGAGTTATTCGAGATTTTTGAACTTTTTTCTGCAACCGAAAAAGGAATTTCAGGACTGGTTGTTGGTATATTCACATTTTTTCTTTCGACCATGTAAGAGTTTTGATGCAATTTAGGATTAACTGGGGAAGCGTCTTCAGGAAATTCAGATAATTGATCATCATTAACCTGCTCAAAATCAGGGATTTGTGAAATATTTTTTTCAGGTAAATGGTCCATTTCATCGTATTTATCTTCATCTTCCCATGGTAAGTTAACTGATGTTTTTACACCTTCAATTTCCTGAATATCAGAAGGTGTTCTAAAAGAAGGAAATTCAAAGTCCGTGTTTTCAGAGATTTTATCAGATTTTTTCGAATCTATTTTTTCAGCATAGTTCTGATTATTCTCTGCAAGCTTTCCAATATCAGGAATATCAGCCATTGAAGGTGGTGAAAAAAAATTGTCTGGATCTATTTTATCCGAATAGTTCTCCGGCTCTGGCTTGGATTCGGATTCAATAGGGATTTCCTGAATTGGGATATCATCAAATGCTCCTGCGAAAATATCCCGGGTCCCATTTTCAGCAGATTTTTCCGGTTCAGAGTTATTATTTTCTTTTTTTTCCCATGGAAAATCTACCTTTGGTGTACCACTATCATCACTGCTTTTTGATCTTTTATTATTATCCCATGGAAGATCCTTCATTTGATACCAGCTTCATTATTTGAGATTGTATGTAGACAGGGGCTTTACGTAAATCTAAACAAAGCACTATTCTTAATTATTTAATATAGTATGCTAAATCCTTATTTAAGGATTACTCCATTATAAACTGTTTCTGCGGGGCCTTCCATATAAGTGGTATCAGAATCAATTACAATATTCAATTCACCGCCTTTTGTCCGTACCTGCACCTTATTTCCGGTCATTCCTTTCTTATGTGCAACATAAGCTGCCGCTACCGATCCGGTCCCGCAACTTAGAGTTTCACCTTCAACCCCTCTCTCATATGTACGTACTGTAATTTCAGAGTCTGATTCGACCTTTACAAAATTCACATTTGCACCTTTGGGAAATACAGCATCAAATCGTATTTTAGGTGCTACTTCCATCAGATCAATATCCAGATTATCAACGAATACAACTGCATGAGGAACACCGGTATTGACAACAGAAACCCGATGATCATGCATCGTTATATCTATAAAATCATCTTCCGGGTCACCTTCTGCAGGTATCTGCTCTCTTTTTTCCAGGGGCATACCCATATCAACCTTTACCCAGAATGTATCATCTCTTCGGGTTGAAACTTTAAGGACCCCTGTCATGGTATCCACTGTAGATGTACCCAGGGAAATGTATCCACTATCAAAACCGTATTTTACCAGACATCTTATCCCATTACCACACATCTCTGCTTCAGATGCATCCGGCTGGAACAGACGCATTTTTAGATCAGCATTATCCGGCCTGGATACGTATATAACCCCGTCACCTCCAATACCAAAGCGACGATCACAGTATTTAACTGCAAAATCAGCTTTGTTTGAATCCTGAACTATTTCTCTATCGACTTCATCGATCACTATAAAATCATTACCATTTCCATGTATTTTTGTAAACTCGATCATAATCAATCTGCCTTTAAAATCCGGTTTTTAAATATGTATAAATACACAATAAACTAATATATCTATTTCTCATTAATCCTGAATAAGCTAATCCAGCAGATAATTCAGGATAATTAATTTGAAAATAAAAATAATGAATATATCCCGTATATCAGGGGATATAATTTTTCAGATTATAGAATATAATAATATAACCCAGAATCAATATCAATAGAGATACTATCCATGCCCATTTGAGCAGATGTACTGTCTTTTCGGGCTTACTGTACTTATTGATCAATTCTTCAATAAATGAACTGTCAGACGATTTTTTGTTATTCATGTTGATAAAGAAAGGATAGCAGCTTAATTATCTTTTATTCGCTTGAGTCTGAAAGTATTTTCCCTCTCCATTTCTTCCAGCCTGAGTTTTATAAAGTTCATTGATTCTGTTAATTCCGGAATTACTTTAAACTCAAGAGCGTTTACTCGTCTTTTTGTCTTCTCGATATCATCAAGAAGTTTTTTGATGGTGGTTTCAATTTCAGCTGCGAGTATGATTTTTTCAACCAGTATTTCATATGCTTCTGCAGCTTCATCTATATAGGAACTTGTTCCCAGAAGACCATAGCCCCTTTTATTTAGTGGTTTTGCCACGCTTCGTGACTGTATCTTTGGAACTACGACTCCCATTATGTTATGACTCTTAAGTTCAATATCCGGTTCATCACTTAAAGCAAAAGCAGTTGATTTTACCGCAATGGTACCCTCAACTGATTTTGCAATTCCGATCTTGGTATTTGCCTCTTCATAGGCGGCATCCAACTCAGTTCTGACATCTTTTGCTTTGGTCAGTATTTCAAAGAACTCAAGAATAAGACCATCTCTTTTCATTTTGAGAAGTTTGTGTCCACTCTCAGAAAGTTTGATCTTTTTCTTGATCTCAATTAGTTCAGAACGGGTTGGTTTAACTTCTGTAGCGCCCATGATATCACCTTTTTATAAAACTTCATGCACTTTTATTCTTATATGCAGGATGGTATTTTTCAATATACTTGTTATCAATCCTGCTAAGCTGTGCTTCAGGAAGCTCTGAGAGAATCTCCCATGCAATTCTTAGACTATCATCTTCAATGTCTCGATCCTCGTTGCGTCCCTGACGGACAAACTTATCCTCAAAAATATCTGCAAATTCAAGGATCTTCCTGTCTCTTTCAGAGAGTGCTTCCTTTCCTACAATAGCCACAAGTCCTCTCAGATCACGTCCTTCTGCATAGGCAGCGTATAACTGATCTGATACAGCCTTGTGATCATCCCTGGTTTTTCCTTCACCAATTCCGGAGTTCATAAGACGTGATAGTGATGGAAGTACATTGATCGGAGGATAGATTCCTTTTCTGTGGAGTTCCCTTGAAACAACAATCTGGCCTTCAGTAATATATCCAGACAAATCTGGTATAGGATGAGTGATGTCATCACCTGGCATTGTCAGAATGGAGAACTGGGTAACAGATCCTCTCTTGCCCTTTATGACACCAGCTCTCTCGTATATTGAAGCAAGGTCAGTATACATATAACCTGGATATCCACGACGTCCCGGTACTTCTTCACGGGCAGCACCAATCTGTCTTAGAGATTCACAATAATTGGTGATATCAGTAAGGATTACAAGTACATGCATATCATGTTCATATGCCAGGTATTCAGCAGCGGTCAATGCCATCCTAGGCGTGATCAGACGTTCAACTGCAGGGTCATCTGCAAGGTTCAGGAACACAACAGCTCTTTCAAGAGCTCCTGTCTTTTCGAAATCCTGCATGAAGTACTGTGCCTCTTCGTTTGTGATACCCATTGCAGCAAATACCACAGCAAAGTCTTCCTGTGAGCCTCTTACCTTTGCCTGTCTTGCAATCTGGAGAGCAATCTCATTGTGTGGGAGACCTGATCCAGAGAAAATAGGGAGTTTCTGACCTCTGACCAGTGTATTCGTACCGTCAATTGTGGAAATTCCGGTCTGGATAAAATCCTCAGGAGGCTTTCTTGAATAGGGGTTCATTGATGCTCCAGTAATGTCCAGTCTCTTGTCAGGCACTACTCTTGGACCACCATCCAGTGGCTCGCCTGATCCAGACAGTATCCTTCCAAGCATATCCCTTGAAACTGAGAGTTTGATAGTTTCACCGGTAAATATGACACCAGCCTCGTCATTGAGACCACCAGTACCTTCAAAAACCTGCACTGCCACAACATCCTCTGATGTATCAAGGACCTGTCCTCTTTTAGTAGTACCATCAGGCAGATTGATCTGAACCAGTTCATTAAAACCTACAGGTTCTGTTTTTTCAAGAAATATGAGTGGCCCCGATATTTCTACAATCGTTTTATATTCTTTGGTCATATTCACTTGCCTCCCAATTGTGCAAATTCTTCATCCATCTTCTTTAATACAGCATCTAAGGCTGATTCAAAGTCCTCTTCAAACTTGACCTTTGCAAGTTCATCCTTTGCCTCAACTGAAATAATATCCTTGATAAGGACACCGGTTTCAAGCGCCTCTGTCGCCATATCACCATACTTGGATATGGCCTTGAGCAGTTTGTATTGTTTTTCAAATGCACAATATGTATCAATCGGATGGAATGCATTCTGCTGAAGGAAATATTCCCTGAGCATTCTTGCAATTTCAAGCTTTAACTGCTGATTTTCCGGAAGTGCATCGGAACCTACCAGCTGGACAATTTCCTGCAGCTCAGATTCTTCCTGCAGCATATCCATTGCATAATTTCTAAGTTTGACCCAATCAGAAGCCACATTTTCAGCGAACCATTCGGATAGAGCTTCTGAATAGAGACTGTAACTGGTAAGCCAGTTTATAGAAGGGAAATGTCTCTTCTGTGAAAGCTTAGCATCCAGTGCCCAGAACACCTTTACTATACGAAGTGTATTCTGGGTAACAGGCTCAGAAAAGTCACCACCCGGGGGAGATACTGCTCCAATAACAGTAATGGATCCTTCATTTCCAGAATGCGCCATGACATATCCTGCCCGCTCATAGAACTCGGAAAGTCTTCCGGAGAGATATGCAGGATATCCTTCTTCACCGGGCATTTCTTCAAGACGTGAGGATATTTCTCTCATAGCTTCTGCCCACCTGGAAGTGGAGTCTGCCATAAGTGATACATCATATCCCATGTCACGATAATATTCAGCAATTGTAATACCAGTATAGACTGATGCTTCACGGGCTGCCACCGGCATATTTGAAGTATTGGCTATAAGAACTGTCCTTTCCATCAGTGGCCTTCCGGTCTTTGGATCTTCAAGTTCAGGGAACTCATTAAGAACATCGGCCATTTCATTACCACGTTCACCACAGCCAATGTATACTACAATATCTGTATCACTCCATTTGGCAAGTTGCTGCTGGGTAACTGTCTTACCTGAACCAAATGGACCAGGGATTGCTGCAGTTCCGCCTTTTGCTACGGGGAACATTCCGTCAAGTACACGCTGACCAGTTATCAATGGTTTACTTGGCATCAGTTTTTTAGCAACAGGACGTGGAATTCTCACAGGCCATTCCTGCATCATTGTAAGTTCAGTACCATTTGAGAGTATGCATACCGGAGTGTCAACTGTAAATTCACCGCTTTTTACTTCAGCTACTGAACCTGAGATGCCGGGCTTTACCATGATTCTATGTTCAATATTTGGAGTTTCCTGAACAACACCAATAACATCTCCACCCTTGACATTATCTCCTTTGGAAACAGTAGGTTTAAATTCCCATTTTTTCTCACGGTCAAGTCCGTTGGCAGTTACACCTCTTTCTATAAAATTGCCCATTTTCTCTTCAAGGACTTTAAGAGGCCTCTGTATACCATCATAGATACTTTCCAGAAGTCCCGGCCCCAGTTCAACTGAAAGAGGCATTCCTGTGTTTTCCACAGGTTCACCCGGTTCGATTCCGGATGTATCTTCATATACCTGAACAGTAGCCTTTTCTTTTTCAATTCTGATTACTTCACCCATCAGTCCTTCATGTCCGACTTTAACCACATCATACATTTTTGGTTTAATGCCGATAACAGTGACAACGGGTCCTGCAACACGATAAATTTTACCTTTCATTTCCACAGATCTACACCTACCGATTGTTTTATTTTCTCCCGTAGATTTGAACTTTCCCCAGTACCTCCAAGAGTTACTACCGTGGGTTCAACTGATTCATTTAATTTTTTTCTTAAGATTTCCGGTAGCTTATTAAGGTCATTTTCATGCATTATAAGGATACCAACTTTTGGATCTTCAAGAATACTTTTAACTGCATCTTCAAGTCCATTTCCGTTAACTTCATACACTTTTCTGATACCAGCCAGTCTGAACCCGGTAACAAATTCACCATCTCCAACAACAGCTAACTCCATCAAATCACCAACTGGTTTCTAATTGTTTCATCAGAAAGCCCTGCAGATTTTCCTCGAACAATTATACGTAAATTGTTCACTTCATTGCTCTTAGTGAGTATATAATACATTATTGTAGCTATAGAAAGAGGATTAGCATGGGCAAACTTTCTTGCATAGGTCAGAGCATATTTTTTCAGGCTTGTTTCCACAGATATTAAAGATTTCATATCAGGATCAACAGCATCTGATATTTTATCCCATATAGAATATTTCTTCAACTCATCTATAAATTCTTCAAATGAGAGTGGAACCAGTTTCCTGATATCATCCATATCAAACTCAAGACCATTATCTATCATCATATCTATGATATCTTCTTCTGGAAGATTCTCTTTTTTGGTTCTAAAAAGTGTGATCAGGTTTCTTACATCAATTTCAGTCTGGACAAATTGTAAAAATAACTTGAATTCCTTGGTTTTGGTTTCGGATATCGCATAATAAAGTTGATCATAATACATTTTATCAAGCATATTTTCAATATCTGAAAGATTTGTACCATCAAACTTGTTCAGTATTGAATAATAGGAACTATCTGAAAAAGCTTCAACAACCTCTTCTACTGATTCTTTCTCTGCCAGACCGGATAAAAACGTATAAGTATACTCTCCTGCAGAAACCAGATTTTCTTTGATCTCATCTGGTGAAGCGTTCATCTGTTTTCCACGAAGGATTGTTTTTATATTCCAGACATCAAATTTCCTCAGATATTCAGTTATCAGATACCTGGGTTCATCCTCTGAGATATTGATTAATTTTGTAAAAGATTCTGCTAGATTTCGATTCAATGCATGCTCAATCAGATCTGCACCTTCGTATGTCTGTGCCAGCTGATCAATATCCTCTTTATATGAAGATTCCTGAATAAACCGTGCAATTTGATCGATTTCCATATTCATAAGTCTGGGATACGTTTCCTTTGGAAAAAGATAACTCTTCATTCCACGCACACGGGCATTAAGATAGGAATAATTAGCAGTACCTCTTCTACTACCCTTTATGTGCCGTGTTCCAAGCAACCCATTCCAGCTGCGTTTTAATGTATCCAAAAACGACATTTAAACTCACCCAAACAAAATATCAGATATTTCTTTTAAAGAGCGTTCATTTACTTCTTTGAGGATAGACTCATATGTATAATCCAGACGCACTGTTCCATCTTCGTTCTCAATGATAACGCCTCCAATACAATCGATATTGCCGGCATATTCAAGAGAGGTCAATTTTTTAACAAGGGTTTCAGAATCCTTATTGGAATAAACTTTTGTACCGTTCTTTTCTTCCCCTTTTAATATTGTCTTTAAATATTCCTCATTTTTAGATGGAGGTAGCTGGGACAGAGAATTTAATGCCTTATCATATACTTCATCTGGCATCTCTTTCTTAACATTAAGAATGATGCGTTTTACATCCAGTTTTGCACTGGAAAGTTCCTGCTTGCGCAAATTCTCAATATCCTCTTCAACTTTTACGAGTCTATCTCCCCTAAGCTTTTTTGCAGTTTGTCTTGCTTCATCTAGTATTCTGGCTACTTCCCTATCTGCTTCTGAATTTATTCTGTTGACTTCTTTATTGGAAGCATCCATTATATCATTAATAACTGGTTCAAGACCCATCCTATCACATCCTAAATAAATTAAAGGGTATGATTACCCTTTAAAATCTCTCTCCGTCTCAGGAGATGATCAGTGCAGCAACCAGGCCAAAGATAACAATAGACAACGATGACCGGCTGGTGGTGTTATCCTACGATAATCAGTGCAACGACCAGACCAAAGATAACAATAGCTTCTGGTATAACAGTCAGAATCAGACCTTTACCAAACAGAGCTTCGTTCTCAATCATTGCGCCTACTGCTGCACTTCCGATTTCTCTCTGTGCAAGAGCAGTTGCGATTGCTGAAATTCCAACAGCCAGAGCTGCACCGATTGCTTTCCATCCTTCAGGGTTAGTCCATATGCTAGGTTCTACCATTGTTCAATTCCTCCTATTTTATGTAGTGGTTTTTATTTTAACATGTATCCAAACGGTTTATATTTTCTGCCCCCGCCTTCGTAGAATTTTGTGAAAAATTCCACGTACTGCAACCTGATTGCATGCAATCCAGGGGCAACTATACTCAGGACTGTATTTAATGCATGTCCTAATATTAATATGATTATTGCAAATATCGTCAACAGTCCAAATGTGTCAGGCATCACCATCTCAAATGATATCATGTTGATGGTTGATGCTATGTATATATGGGACAATCCCACTGCAGCAACACGCGTATATGAGAGCGTATTACTGAAGAACGAAGGGATTTCAACAGGTCCCTGTATGCCCTCGCCTTTAAACAGCATTGCAAGGCTGATGACCAGTACTATGATACCATATGTCATTGCAATGTATCCCAGGTATCCAAGAGCCAGCAGAAGGAAAGATATCTGAAGTACAAACCAGCTACCCTTCTCAAATACAGCTTCCATGAAACCGTGGTTTCTGTTTACTCTCATAAATCCAAGAAGATATCCCAGATTAATGTGCAGCAATCCAATAATTACAGACAGCACAAGGATGGTGTCCACGACATATTGCCTGTGCAATGGGTATGTAATCATTTCATTGCTTATTGGCGAGGTGAATAAATCCACTGTGACAAATCCCGGAATCAGTCCAGTCTTAAATGCACCATCTGCTGTATAATAGCCTGCTAATGGGAAACCAAAAATTTCCATATATAGCAGACCAAACATAAGCGAGAATATTTGACAGTATATAAGTACCATCATAACTGATTTTACAGACTGAACATTCACATATTTGTATATAGTATATGCAATAGCCAGCAACAGCAGGGAATAACCCATGTCACCGAGTATCATTCCGTAAAACAGTGGAAATGTGAAAAAGATAACAAGTGTAGGATCAAGCTCTTTATATTTTGGTCTTGAAAACAGGTCTACAACTACCTCAAAAGGTTTCACCAACCTGTGGTTATCGTATTCAGTTGGAGGTTCTTTTGGTGCACCAGATCCAAAGTCTTTTTCATCAAGCTTGGAAACGTGCACGTGCCCGCCGGTGGATTCCTCAAGGGATTGTTCAAGAAGATAATAGTCCTGTGAAGGAACCCATCCATCGATCACAAATGTATGCTCAGAAGTAGCAATTCGAAGAGGAGCCTCAAGTTTTTCGTTCTCTATTGAGAGCTTGTTCTCACTTGCCAGTATAAAATCAGAGTATTTTTCCTTAAGAGAAAATATTTCTTCATCTGTAGTTTCAATTTTGGTCCTCAGTTTTTCAATATCCCCATCGATCTGAGTAATAATTTTAGATGGAAGACCTTTAATTTCTGGAACTTTGAGTTCTTTGAATGAACGACTGGAAAGGAGTTTGGATATTTCTTCCTCGTACTCTTTTGGTACAAAAAGAGCTATTGTGGAAGTCCTGGAATCTATAAACAGTTCATATTTGTGAGTTATTTTTTCAACTTCCGGCTCTATATTTACTCCAATTGTTCCCACGTAGACCGATATATTCTCATAATCCCTGTACAGATCAAGGTCCAGCGGTATACCGGCAAGCGGGATAAGTTCTTTTCGGAGTGATTCAAGTTCCCGGATTTTAGCCTCAATGTCCTTTTTATGCTCGGTTTTCTCAGAAACTGCAGCATCAAGTTCTTCCAGTTTTTTATCAAATTCTTCCGGAATCTCACCAGGTGAAGAAGACCCTTTTTTTTCCAGATCCAGCAAACTTGATATTGATCTTAGTTTAACAAGTTTTCTTGATACCTCACTGGCCTTTTCAAAAGGCTTGCCTATATTGAACCCAGTTTCCTCTTCATTATAATCATCTATATGAAACAGATTAAGCTCGTGAAGTGAATCCACGGTTTGTTTCATGACACTTTTGTGCCCTACAATCAAAGCATGTGTCATTTGTTTAGGACTGAGCATATATCGACCTCTCGAATTCATTCAGGAGATATTCAACAGCTTTATCCATATTAGTGGAAGCTTTGCCTTTTAGTGAATCAGCCTCTTTTTTCCCTTCATCGATTATTTTTTCGCGTTCAGCCTTAATATCTTCCTGGGCCGATCTCAAAGAGCTGTCTGCAGATTTCTCTGCCTCGTCTTCGGCCTGCCTAAGAATTTCCCTGGCTTCAACACGTGCCCTGGATATTTTCTTATTTTTAGCTTCAACAGCATCTTCAACCATCTGTTTTGCTTTTTCTTCCGCTTCTTTAATTTCCGATAAGATTTCAGCTTTGGCCATATGAATCCTCATTGCGATTATGGTGATATAGTTAAGGTCAAAAGAACACTCCATTCCTAATGCTAACTCACATATAAGTTATTCGGTTTTGTTTCACAATCATGTAGCTCAGAAATATGAATTTCCATTTATAATTCTATTTTAACATCTCATTGACCCATCAAAGCAAAGCCGTGTCAGTATTGTGTTATTGACTATTTTCAGACCTGTCTATTCGATATGGGAGTTCAATTTCCGGAGACAATGTATGAATATAGTTCTTCCTGAATTCCGGATCTCTCATCATACAGTATTTGGCAGAGCACTTATACGCGCTATGACCACTCATACGCTTCCAGATGTACTTAAGTTTTTCTTCACGGATATTCCCAAATGAAATAGGAGTATATGCACACGGAAGAGCATCCCCTGCAGAAGTTACATGAAGCCATCTTCTGCCAGCAAAGCACCCAAACTGGTCAGGACCCATAAAGTAGGGAAACGCAGTGACCCTTGGACCCTCAGTAGTGGTATTCATTTCCTTCTGGAAAGATTCAAGCCGGGATATGTCTTTGCTATTTAGAACTTCATCTTCATGTTCCAGCCATCTGCCAACAGCTACGATTTCATATAGGGACATCTCATCCATCTGCATTTCTGCAGCCAATTCATAAAAGTCAGGAAGATGATCAATATTTTCCGGAGAAACCACCACAAACATATCTGTCAGAATCCCGGCATTCTGTGAATTTATTATACCTTCTATAGCATCCCTGTATGCACCTGTACGCCCACGTATACGATCATGTTCCTTTTCAAAAGGACTGTCCATGCTGATACGCATTGCATATAACCCTGCTCTCTTAAGCTCCATGGCTTTATCTTCAGTCAGTCCAAAGCCGGATGTAAAGCATGTAGCTATAGCTTTTTGTTTATCCACATTGTACACCATATCAGCCAGATCATTCCTCAGCATCGTTTCTCCGCCATCAAATGATATCAGGTAGGAGCCAAGATCTATTGACTGATCTACAGCATTATTGATCTCATCGAGTGTCAATTCTGGATCTGCTAGTATATCTGCTGCACCGCAATGTATACACCTGTTTGGACAGTTCATTGTTATCCCAATCGAAAATTGATCAGGTATACGTCTTTTCAGCAGAGGAGCAACCTGTGCAGCGATGACGCGTTTAAATATTTCACCAGGTATCGGAGGAAGCCATGTAGAAAAAATAATCTGATCCTCGTCAGTATGGACAGGTTTTTCCTCCCTGAATGTCCTGTTGATTCGTTTTATTACTGGCTTTGCCAGAGTAGAAAGTGTGCCTTCCGCATCAAGCTTTACTCTTCCGTCATCTGTACTCGCATTTATTTTAAGAAGCGGGCTATCGTATACACGCATGAATTCACCTATATGTTTTTAGCAAATGAGTTTATAATACAAATTATTATTTCTGAAGGATATCCGGAGTAAGCATGTCCAGTGTAATGTAATCCGTGATCTCCAGCAGTTTATCTGTAACCTGAGATGATTTAAAATATGCAATTTCAGATCTTGCAGAGCTGACATATTCTTCCACCAGTCCTACAGACCGGGATATAGCTCTTTCAGGAGACATTCTTCTTTGATAAATGGATGGAAGAGATAAGGATATATTTTCGGACTCTTTACTCTGTATTATTTGTACATATTCCAGAATATCATCCACCATCTGGTAAGCAGTACCCACATTATATCCAAAGCTCCTGCATACCTCTGCAGTCTTTTCATCAGCTCCCCCCACGTAGGCCCCTATAGAAGCACTTGCAGCAAAAAGAGAAGCGGTCTTTTTACGGATACATTCCATATACTCATCCATACCAAAATCTTCATTGATGCTCATGATATCCATGATCTCCCCCTCAGACATGTGCATTCCTGCACGTCCAAAATCTCTTACAGATCTTCGATCATATGAAGAAATAAGTTCAATTGCTTTGGATATTAAAAAATCCCCGCAAAGTATTGCTGAAGAATAACCAAACATCCTGTGTGTAGAGGGCATACCTCTTCGCAGGATACCCTCATCCAGAACATCATCCTGTATCAGAGACGCAGAATGTATTAGCTCAATTGCAAGTGACGCATCTATACTATCCTCAAATCTACCGCCACATAGCTGAGTGGATAGCATAAGTATAATAGGTCGGACCATCTTTCCGCCTGATGCGCACACATGCAACACCATTTCTTTCATCTGGGCGGATACATCCAGAGAATGGATTAGATCATCCATTGCATTCTTTATTGCGATGTGTTCATCCCATTGCTCAATATTCATTAAGCACCTTCATCATTTTAATCTAAATAAATGTTGCTGGTATTCATATTATGTCGTATATCGGGAAGGACACCCAATTATGATCTTGCTTGCTTCAACATGACCATGATCCACAATAATGCCACTGATACTGATATCCTGACCTTCTACCAGATTTGCAGGGACATCTCCAGTGTATTCAACCTGAATCTCTTCAGAACCCCCTTCATTATCCTGCAAAATAAATGTTATTGTTTCTGTGCTGATATTTAAGCTACCTGTCTTTATCGACCCCATAACATTTACCGATTCACCGGGATTATGATCTGAAGAAACAACTTCAGATACAGACTGGTAGCCAGCTGAAAAATCCACGCCCCAAAGGCCAACAACAGCAACTCCAATAACAAATACTATCGAAATTAAGATATTTTTACTGTTCATTTATATCTGCTCTCTCTTCAGCTCTTTCAATCTCATGAGTTCTTTACTAAGACCTCTCCTGATCTGAATCAGATATAAGGTGTAAAGTAAGATGAACAATCCTGTAATTCCAAATGCAAGATACAGAGAATTCATTTACTTTCACCTGTTGAATTTATTCCATTCTTTGTATGCATTGTAAACATACTATATACCTACTATAACATTACTGGAACAGGTCATTTTTACCTATAGCTATACATCATTTTGAACATAATTGTTTAATATAATTAGTCTCTAGTATATCCACATCTTATTTAAGTAAATTGAGCAACATTTTTATTGTGCGGATAAAATATAAATAAAATCCATTATTAGATGATTTTTATGGTACAACCACCAAAACTTATTGCATGGGAATTTACAGCAAGATGCAATCTTTCATGTGTTCACTGCCGGGGTGCATCCACTGCTTCAGAGGTACCAGGTGAGCTTACAACAGAGCAATCCCGGGAATTTGTGGATGGAATAGCTGCCTTTGGCAGCCCCATACTTATACTCAGTGGGGGAGAACCCCTTGTAAGAGATGATGTATACGAGATTGCAAGTTATGCAACTGATAAAGGACTGAGGGTCGTGCTGGCAACAAACGGCACCCTGCTGGATGAACAGATAGTTAGCCGCCTTATAGACTCAGGGATCCAGAGGATCAGTGTTAGTATAGATGGCGCAACTGCCGATTCACATGATAAATTCAGAGGGCAGGAAGGTTCGTTTAAAAAAGCGATAGAAGGTATTGATATTATCAAAAGGTCAGGTCTGGAATTTCAGATAAATACCACGATCACAAAAAGAAATATCAGTGAAATACCATTTATCTTCGATTTCGCTACAGATATTGGTGCAGCAGCACTTCATATATTTCTCCTTGTACCTACAGGCAGAGGAAAAGAGATCGAGAACGAAGAGATTCCGGCTGATGAATACGAACGCATCCTTAACTGGTTCTATGATAAAGAGAAAACTTCAACGATACAGTTGAAAGCTACATGTGCCCCACACTATTTCAGAATAATGAAACAGCGCCAGAAAAGTGAGGACCTGGATCAGGTCAAAAGTCGAAAAGAAAAGCATCATGGATATGCAGCTATGACAAGGGGTTGTCTTGGAGGTACAGGATTTTGCTTTGTATCCAGTACCGGCGGCGTTTATACCTGTGGATATCTTCCTGAAATGGCTGGATCTATCAAAGAAAAAAGTTTTCAGGATATCTGGGAAAATTCAAAAATATTCAATGATCTTCGAGATCCGGATAACTTAAAAGGTAAGTGTGGGAGATGTGAATACAGATACATATGTAGTGGGTGCAGAGCGCGAGCATATGCTGCAACTGGAGATTATCTTGCAGAAGAGCCTTACTGTATATATGTGCCTGGAGGAAAGGAATAAAATGATCCCACTGGATGAAACTGATAAAGATATCCTGAATGCGATCCAGTTTGGTTTCCCCATGGATGTGAAGCCATTTGAAAAATTGGGAGAGCGGTTGGAAATTAAAGAAGAAGAGGTACTGAGGCGGATCAGAAGGCTGAATAAGGCCGGCGCGATCCGGCGTATCGGACCAATCATCAACACAAAGCAACTGGGCGGGGTAAGTACACTGGCTGCGGTCAGTGTGCCTGAAGCAAATATCGATAAAGCTGCAGAATATATAAACCAGTATCCTGAGGTATCACACAATTATCTTCGTCCGGACAAATACAATATATGGTTCACTGTATCTGCAGATGATGAAAACAGGCTTAATGAGATACTCGAAGATATTGAAAAAGAGACAGATTGTCCACTCATAAACCTTCCTACAGTACGATTGTTTAAAATTGGAGTAATGTTTAACATCAGGTGACTACATGAAAGATATATATATCCAGCTTCTCAGAATTACCCAGGATGGAATTCCATTTACTTCCAGACCCTTCAAAGATGCTGCAGCAGAACTGAACATCAGTGAAGAAGAAGTCGTTGATCTGATAAAGAAGATGCAGAGTGAAGGAATAATCCGAAGATTTGGAGCTTCAATAGGCCACCGTGTATTAGGAATAACTGCAAACGCAATGTGTACATGGAACGTGCCTGATGAAAGAGTGGAAGAGGTTGGCAAAATAATGGCTGGATTCAATGAGGTCACACACTGTTATGAGAGACCAAGATATCCTGATTGGCCCTACAATCTGTTTACAATGGTCCATTCCTATACAAAAGAGGACTGCATCAGGACAGCTGAAGATATATCAAAGGCAACAGGTATAGAAGATTACAAGCTTCTGTTCAGCGAAAAGGAATTCAAAAAGACCGGAATCCGGATTTAAAAACTATTCATACCCATTAAACTTGCGGGATTTAATTATATGAAAAATGAAAGAAAATTCGTTCCACTTATGATCGATCTAAGTAACAGGAACATTATAATCTTTGGCGGAGGAAAAGTAGGTGAGCGCAAAGCAGTCCTGTTTTCAGAATGTTCCAGAACCACAGTCATCAGTTCAGATTTTACAGATGTTTTGACTGAAATGGGTAAAAGGAACAAAGTAAATCTTATTGAGATGGAACTCAGCTACCTGCAGGATACAGAAATTAAAAAGTTGCTATCCTCTGCTTTTCTTGTAATTACTGCAACGAGTGACCATAAACTGAATTTGAGAATTGCAAATATTGCAAAGGGATTGGACATCCTTGTAAATGAAGTTGATGATGCAGGTGATGTTGTAGTACCATCGGTTATAAAACATGGAGAACTCATTATCGGAATATCCACATCTGGATCAAGTCCTGCAGTTTCAAAATATACCCGCCACCAAATCGAAAAACTGATAACCCCTGAATATGCTGATATGATCAGAATTCAACAAAGCATAAGAGAGTATCTAAAACAAAATGTTCCAGAGCAGATGAAAAGAAAGGATATTTTATGGCAGATACTTGAAAGCAGAGACATATGGACGCAGTTATCCGATTCCTATGAAAAAGCATATGATCAGGCCCTTAAAATAGCTGAGGATCATATTTCATCAGGAAAACATATCAATGAATAAGAAAAAAGCACGGAAATATAAATGAAACATTTTATCCCATCTGGAGGACTCCTGTGACAGAAATTGCAAGTATGGTCATAACACATGCAAAAGCCTGTGTGGAAGAAATGGAATGTGCATTGCATGATCATGACCTGGAGGATATACTGAAACATCTTCATTCACAGGAGCACATTGAAGAATGTGTCGTACTTAAAACATGCAACCGTGTTGAAATATATGTAGTATCTTCAGAGGGGATCAATGTTCTTGCACAGTTTGCAGAAGAGATGGGAATTCCCTCCAGGATTGTTGAATTTCATGAGCATGACGATTCACTTGATCATTTACTCAGGCTGGCATGTGGTCTGGAGTCAATGATCGTAGGAGAAGATCAGATACTTGGACAGATTAAGGAACTGTACCTGACTGCCAAAAAGGCTGGAGCTACGGGTCAAATCCTGGATACAGCATTCAGAAAAGCCACACAGGTTGGCAAAAGAGTACGAAATGAAACAAATATCAATAAAGGAGCCGTATCTATTGGATCCGCAGCAGTTGACCTTGCTGAAGAGATAATAGGTAATCTGAGGGGAAAAAGAATACTGGTTATTGGTGCCGGTGAAATGGGGACACTTGTAGCAAGGGCACTTACAAACAGGGAAATTGATGTAATATATATTGCCAACCGTACCTTCAAAAGGGCGCAGATCCTTGCAAGTGAGCTGGGTGGTATGGCAGTCCCTTATGATTACGTAAGAGATTGCATCAAATCTGCAGATGTTGTAATAAGTGCAACTGCGGCACCCCATTATGTTCTTACGAAAAATATCGTTGAGCAGGCCATGAAAGAGAGAGAACAGCCACTTCTTCTTATTGACATTGCAAATCCACGTGACATTGAAGATGATGTTGGAGATATCCCTAATGTAAATCTTCACAACATTGACAGTTTGCGGGTGATTAATGAAAAGAACATTCGCATGAGAATGGAAGAAGCAAAAAAGGCGGAAATTCTTATCAAACAGGAACGTGAACTGCTGGATATCCAGTACAAGCGCCAGAAAGCAGATGGAATTATTTCAAAATTGTATTCAGAACTGTACAGTGTTCGCGAAAATGAGAAGACACGTGCAATAAATCGTTTATCTGCATATCATACAATCGGTGAGATCGAGACAAGTGTAATTGATGATCTGACCCATGCCCTTGTAAATAAAATACTTGCAGAACCTACAAAGGTGTTGAGAGCAGCTGCCGAAAATGGTGACGATGAACTACTGGAATCGGTCTGTCGACTCTTTGATGTTGATACAGAAAATAAGTAGAAAGGATTGCTGATAATAATGTTTCCACAGGTCAGAATGAGAAGGCTTAGAAGTGCAAATATACAGAGAATGGTTTGTGAGACTACATTAAGTACGGATGATATAATTTATCCTATGTTTATTGATGAAAACATATCCACACCACAGAAGATACCATCAATGCCTGGTATTTATAGACTCCCGCCAAGCCAAGCTGCCAGTGATGCAAAGGAAGCTTCAGATCTTGGAATACCCGCAGTCATTCTTTTCGGGATACCTGAAAAAAAAGATGAAAAGGGATCATCTGCATGTGGAGATGATGATGTGGTCCAGAAAGCTGCCAGGGAGATCAAAAATGAACTGGGAAAGGATATGGCCATAATTACCGATGTTTGCCTTTGCGAATATACCACCCACGGACACTGCGGGGTTGTTAATTATGAATCCGAGGAGGTCCTGAACGATCCGACACTTGATATTCTGGGACAGGTTGCAGTCAGTCATGCAAAAGCAGGAGCTGACATGGTTGCACCTTCTGGTATGATGGACGGGATGATCAAAGCTATCAGATCCTCCCTTGACAGCAACAATTATTCGAATATACCCATAATGTCATATGCTGCAAAATATTCATCTACCTTTTACGGACCATTCCGGGACGCAGCTGATTCAGGATACTCCTTTGGGGACAGGTCAGGTTACCAGATGAATCCTGCAAATTCAAATGAGGCACTGAGGGAAGTTGAGCTGGATATAAAAGAAGGGGCGGATATTGTTATGGTAAAGCCGGCCCTCCCATATCTTGATATCCTTTACCGGATAAAGGACACTTTTAAAATACCAACCGCTGCCTACAATGTGAGTGGAGAGTATTCAATGCTCAAAGCTGCTGCACAGAACGGGTGGCTGGACGAAAGATCAGTTATGTATGAATCCCTTCTATCGATCAAAAGGGCAGGAGCTGATATGATCATTACCTACTTTGCAAAGGATATTGCACGTTTACTTAAATAAATTTCAATGGTCATCATATCAATTATAAATTAAGATATAACCATCTAATAGATGTAGCGGACAAATATAAGAGTTAGAACTAGATAACCATTCAAGGTGTTTTTTTATGAATCTGAAAAAATCCGAAGAACTATACCAGAAAGCAAAAGATGTACTTCCAGGCGGAGTAAGCAGTCCAGTAAGGGCAATAAAACCGTATCCGTTCTATACAGATTCTGCATACGGTTCTAAAATAAAGGACATTGACGGGAATGAATATATTGATTACTGCATGGGATACGGACCAAACATCTTCGGTCATTCCAATCCCATTATTCGAAAAGCAATTGTTGATCAACTTAACAAAGGATGGCTGTTTGGCACTCCAATAGAGAACGAATTCAAACTTGCTGATAAGATCACCGATTACTATCCTTCCATTGACATGCTCAGGTTTGTATCCACAGGTACTGAAGCAACGATGAGCGCACTGAGAACTGCCCGTGGATTTACAGGTAAAAATAAATTTATCAAAATAGAAGGTGGGTTCCATGGAGCCCATGATTCAGTTCTGGTAAAAGCAGGATCTGGTGCAACTACTCTTGGGAAACCTGATTCTCTGGGAGTACCGGAGAAATCAACAGCACATACTCTCCAGGTTCCTTTCAATGATATAGAATCCATGACAGAAATTGTTGAGAGTCATAAAGATGATCTGGCTGCGGTTATAATGGAGCCTGTGATGGGAAACATTGGGCCGATACTTCCACATAAAGGATATCTATCTGAGGTACGAAAGCTCACTCAGGAAAATGACATCGTGCTGATATTCGATGAAGTGATCACAGGATTCAGGCTGTCCATGGGCGGTGCACAGGAATATTATGGTATCACCCCGGATATGACAACACTTGGAAAAGTGATAGGCGGAGGTTTGCCAATTGGTGTCTTTGGTGGAAAAAGAGAAATAATGGAGATGGTTTCACCATCCGGAGATATATATCAGGCCGGAACGTTTAGCGGAAGTCCTTCAGTAATGGCAGCAGGACTTGCGGTTATTGAACAGCTGGAAAAGGAGAACATACACAAAAAACTCAATTCCAGAGGTGATGAACTGCGCAGCGGCCTGAGAGACATTGTAGATGATACTGGACTTGACTATAGTGTCAGTGGAATTGCATCAATGTTCAAAATATTCTTTGGAGACTCTCCGGCAAATTATCAGGATTCACTTAAATGTGATAAATCTGAATATGTGCAATTTTTCAGAAGAATGCTTGAAAATGGAATATTCCTTCCACCATCACAGTTTGAAACAAACTTCCTTTCTACTGCACACACTGACTCAGATATTGAAAAAACTATCAGGGCATACGAGTCAAATCTTAAAGGGAGTTTAGAATAATGATAATCGGAACTCGTGGGAGTTCACTGGCACTTGCCCAGGCAAATATCGTAGCCGGCATACTTGAGAAACGCGGTGTGATTACCAGCCGGCAGATCATAAAAACCACAGGCGATTCATTTACTGATCGTCCACTGCACGAGCTTAATGGTGTGGGTGCTTTTGTAAGAGAACTCGATGAAAGGATCATTTCAGGAGAGATCCAGATAGCTGTGCATTCAATGAAAGATCTCCCAACAAAGCGACCTGAAGAGCTTTCAACATCAGCAGTGCTTATGAGGGATTCTCCCCATGATATTTTAATAACATCTGACGGATCAAAGCTTGATGATCTACCCCAGGGAGCTATCATAGGCACAACATCCATGAGAAGAAGAGCACAGATACTAAGATACCGACCTGACCTGAACATCCAGGACCTTAGAGGTAACATTGATACCCGGCTCAAAAAGCTCCAGGCAGGACACTATGATGCAATTATGCTTGCAGAGGCAGGGCTGCAGCGTATGAAATGGGATATTGATATTGACTTTGAAAGACTCAATCCTGATGATTTCTGTCCTTCAGCAAACCAGGGAACCATTGCTGTTGTAACACTAAAAGGATCAGAGGCTGATACTCTTGTATCAATGATTGATCATGCTCCCTCCAGGATAGAAACCCAGGTCGAGAGAATAATTACAAATGAGGTTGAAGGTGGATGTGTTGCACCTGTTGGAGCATTTGCAAAAATAAGTGGCAGTGGAAATGAGATCTTTGCGCGTGCAGAAGTTCTGTCCCTTGACGGATCTGAATATATCAGGGTTGAAAATGAGATACCTAGAGATAATTACAGGGAACATGCCCTTGAACTGGGGCGTGAACTTGTAGGGAAGGGAGCAAAGGAACTTGTAGCAGAGGCTGTATGTCAGCTATCATCTGTTCGTGGCCAGCAATTAAAGTGATAAAGTAGTGTCGATATGATCACGATAACAGGTATTAAAATGGATAACCCTACCATTCTGGCAGCAGGCGTAATGGGGACCACCGGTTCTTCAATGGTGAGAATTGCAGAAAATAGTGCTGGTGCTTTGGTGACAAAGTCCGTGGGGCTATATCCAAAAGAGGGACATCCAAATCCAACTATGATTGAACTGGAATCCGGAGGGTTCCTGAACGCTATGGGCCTCCCTAATCCCTCATATAAAAATTTTATCAGTGAGATAAAAAAAGTTCACAATAGAACAGAAACACCTGTTATTGCCAGTATCTTTGCAGGTACACCTGAAGATTTTGTTGATGTTGCGATGGGTCTGGAGCCTGCAAAACCTTCTGCCTTCGAACTCAATGTCAGTTGCCCTCATGCTGAAGGATATGGCTCACTTATTGGGTGTGATCCACTTGCTGTTGAAAGGGTAACAGAAGCTGTATGTGACGCAGTGAACATACCTGTGTGGGTCAAGCTTACACCTAACGTAACAGATATTGTGTCAATCGGAAAAGCTGCAGAAAATGCCGGAGCAGATGCTGTTGTGGCAATCAATACTGTAAAGGGGATGGCAATTGATATTAATTCAGGATATCCAATACTTGGAAATCGATTTGGAGGGTTATCAGGGCAACCGATCAAACCAATTGCAGTTAAGTGTGTATATGACCTCTACTCATCCCTTGAAATTCCAGTGATCGGTGCAGGCGGCATTTCTTGCTGGCAGGATGCTGTTGAAATTATGATGGCAGGTGCATGTGGTGTCCAGATAGGATCTGCAGTTTTTGACAGAATTGATGTTTTTAACTGCATTGCCAGTGGAATTGACCAGTTTATGGAAGATAATAGTTATTCGAAAATCGAAGATATAATCGGAATTGCCCATGAGATGAAATAATGCAACCAATCAATGCTCATATTATCGATATAAAAGATGAGACACCATCGATCAGAACTCTGTTCTTTGATGTAGCACTGGATAATGCACTTCCCGGTCAGTTTGTGATGGTATGGATAAGAGGAGTGGATGAAATACCAATGGCACTTTCCTACACAAATGCCATTACAGTCCAGAAAGTTGGAGATGCAACATCCCAACTGTTTGAGCTTGAGGTCGGTGATTCTGTAGGAATACGGGGACCTTTTGGAAATGGCTTCTCAATCCCAAAAAAAAGAAACCGGATATTGATAATAGCAGGAGGTGTAGGAGCTGCACCCCTTGCCCCACTTGCAGAATTCGCTTCTAAAGGAGGTGCAGAGGTCACAACTATACTTGGGGCTCGCACCTGTTCTGAATTGCTTTTTGAAAAAAGATTCTCTGCTGAAGGGGATATACATATAACAACTGACGATGGTTCAGCCCATAGGTGTGGGTTTGTTACTGATGTGCTTGAAGAATTAAATACCGGCTGCTTTGACATGATATATACCTGCGGACCGGAAATAATGATGTCCTGTATATTTGATCTTCTGGAATCAAAGGGGTGCCTGGAAAATGCAGAGTTCAGTATGCATCGATACTTTAAATGTGCAATTGGAGTATGTGGTGCCTGCTGTATGGATGATCAGGGATGGAGAGTGTGCAGAGATGGGCCTGTTTTTGGAGGAATGCAGCTTATAGGTTCTGAACTGGGCAAATATAAGAGAGATAGCTGCGGAAGAATAGTCAAATTGTGACAGTACCATTATCATCAAACTGTTTTGACCCTTTTGATCAAATACTGTATCTTTAATTTATTTTGAATTTAGCTGGAAAAATTTATTATAGATATGGCCACTAACCAGAAACAATGAAGAAGTGGCCACTGAAATATCAATCAGCCAAAATTCCAAAAAATGGGGAACCGGGTTCCTTCTGGGAAGACAGAGGAGACAGGCACCATTGTGGTGTGGATCTCTATGCACCTGAGAGTTCAGAGGTTGTTTCAATCGAGGATGGAGAGGTAGTAGAGGTGGAAGAAATGACCTCTCCTGAAATAGTACCACACTGGAACACTACCTTTCATATTATTGTCAGAAACGATTCCGGAATGTTCTGCAAGTATGGTGAAGTTTCAGAAAATCTTGTGAATAAGGGGGATATTATCATATCCGGACAGTTAATCGGATATGTGGGAAAGGTTCTCAATCAAGAAAAGATTGATCACTCTTCTCCTGCCTATATCCAGAATCTGAAAGCCCGGCATCCAAGCATGCTTCATCTGGAACTATGGAAAAACAATCCCATAACAGTACACAGACAATATCTTGGAGGTAACTGGTTTGCAGAAGAAAAACCAGAAAATCTGGTAGATCCTACAGAATACCTTAGATCCATTCAGGATAAGATGTGAGGAAGTGTCCTGCCTTCATTCACATCAGGACATGGGTCTGAAGGTTCTGGGATCCAGGGCAATAGATCTTTCACAGTAACTGCACATGGTTTCCAGATCGTTCCCCGCCATAAGTGCCTTATCGATTTCCTCCTGAGGAGTGATATACTGGGTCATTTCCTCTCCACAATATGGACATCTTATTTTCAGCCAATCCAGTCTGGTCAGATTCCTTATATTCTGTACCACCATTCCCAGAGCATCTTCATATGTATTTTTTGTAAATGTAACTGGCTGGAGATGGCTTATCAGAACAGGCAGTTCCTCACCTTTCTCAAGCAAAGGTATTATTAGCTGACCACTGGCAACTGCCAGACCTATCTCCTGATTTGCGCAGGGAGATACACTCCCTTCACCAGTAATTATGGCAATTGCACAATCAGCATGCCTGATTCCATAATGTATTCTTTCAGCCATGGAGATGGAAGGAGCTTTTTTGAGGAGGGGAGAAAAGCTCTCCAGGTTAACAGCCCAGAGTACATGGAAAAGTTCCTTTGCAAGATTTTCATCTTTTTGAGAATGGATAATATAAACTCTATCGATCATGAGCATCAGTACTAAGTGTAATTGTCATAATTAATATTCATTTTTTTCATTGAAGTATTTTCCCTGTTGAATAGTAGTGTACCCCGTGTAAAGTAGTGTGGCTTTTGTCAAATGGTAGATACCTCTAAATATTAAATATCAGTTGAATAATCAGGCGGATTTAGGCTAAATATAATCAACATGTATTGAATGCTGCTTAACAGCAATGGAATGAAATAACTTGTAGCTATGTTCACATAAGTACCTCCTTGCACAAAATATTGAATCTGGCTCGATTTAAATTCAAAGACAATATTAAACTAATATTCATTCCATTGCTTTCATATAATCATCTTTTCACAATGACAGTAATTTGAACAAATGAATACACAAATATTTCCCGTATAAAACGAAAAGTTAATATTATTTAAGTTACTTCAGATAGCTACCACAAGAGATAACAACAATGCTCCGATAGTGTAGCACGGCCAATCATGTAGGACTCTCACTCCTGCGACTGGGGTTCAAATCCCCATCGGAGCACTTTTCTTTTCTTATTTCAATCTCAATCGAGCTATTAAACACTATTTTTAATATTATATATTTTACAATATAATTAATTCAAACAATAAAGCATTATATGAGCATACCATATCACTAATATGGTTATTTTCAGGAAGATTATTGTAGTTCATCCTGCAGAAAAAATGATTGTGAACATTATTACTCTATGAAATTCAAACTTGATGCAGATCTAAAAGAAATATAGCTATTTACAATCATAACAACGATGCCACGATAAATTTAGAAAATGTAAATAGTAAAGTCATTTAGCCATGTATCCCTGTTTTGTTTACAGAATGTGAACATGGGATGTCATAAAAAATATAAAGATTGGGTCCTCTTTTAAAGGACCGGATCAACCTTCATTTCACTAAAAAGCAAGGTCATGCAAACATGCCCTGAACTACACTTAATTCTTCTTCAGACTTCATTTTATCAACAGCCTTCAGGAAATCATCCATTGTGACTTCCTCACCTCTTTTCCTGAGTACAAACATACCTGCTTCCTTGACAACAACTTTCAGGTCAGCTCCACTGAATCCATCAGTAAGCTTCGCCAGACGATCAAAATCAACATCATCTCCAAGACTCATATGTCTTGTGTGTATTTTCAGTATATCTGATCGGCCAGATTCGTCTGGAAGAGGAACTTCTATGATACGGTCAAATCTGCCTGGGCGAAGTAATGCCGGGTCCAGCAGATCAATCCTGTTTGTGGCTGCAATTATTTTTACGTCTCCGGTTGGATCAAACCCGTCCATTTCAGCTAGAAGCTGTAGCATAGTACGGTTGACTTCCGCAGAGCCTGTTGTTCCATCATGTGTGCGCATTCCACCAACAGCATCGATTTCATCAATGAAGAGTATTGAAGGAGATTTATCACGGGCCATCTGGAACACATCCCTTACAAGCCGGGCGCCTTCACCTACAAACTTCTGTACCAGGTCTGATCCAGACATTCTTATGAAAGTAGCATTTGCCTGAGAAGCTATTGCTTTTGCGATCAGTGTTTTACCAGTTCCGGGTGCACCATAGAGGAGGACACCTGTTGGAGGTTCTATCCCTATCTTCTTGAACAGGTCAGGATCTGTCAGTGGAAGTTCTACAGATTCAATTACCTCCAGGAGAATATCGCCAACTCCTCCGATCATATCATAATTTACACCAGGAGATGTTATAACCTCCATTATCTGGGCTCTGACATCTGTTGCCCTGTTGATAATAGACACTATTGAATAAGCAGCATTCACACAGACTCTGGTCCCAGGGCGAATATCATCTGCAAAATCCTCAGGCAATCTTGTCATGACTTCCTGATTGTTCCCATGCTGGCGTATAAGAACCAGGTCATCTTCAATTTCAACAACTGTTGCAATAAAAAGCGGAGGGGATGTGAGTTTATCCAGTTGTTCTTTTAGTGCATTTACTTCCTGAAGATATGAGTTTGCCCTCATATTAGCATCCAGAAGTTTTGCCTTCATAGATTCGTTCTGGACTTTAAGAGATTCTATTTCATTTTCCAATATTTTTATGTTCTTTGTGCATGGACTATCTTCATTTTCATTTTCAATGTTTGAAGATGAGTCAACTGGTGATTCTGAACTTGCATCGGACATAATTGCACCCTATAATCAGCATCAAATATAAATCCAACTGGTGATAACAGCAAAAATACTTATTTTTCCGGATTTTTTTAATGTGAAAAGTCTACTCTATCAGTAGAAAATAGTAGATTAAATGTAAATAAATAAGCTATATTAGCATTTTAATTATTTAAAAACAGGTTTAAAACAATTATTTTATTATTAAGACAACCCCTTTATTTCCACTGGAACAATAAATTAATCAGAAGTTAAGATGTATATACATACTTATTTTACATATTTGCCTATAAAGAGTTCATAAACAATAATATTGATAATAAAGACATAATAGTGCTTTAATTCTCCTAAATACATATGGATACAAATTAAAAACAATAATCTTATATATAATAAAATATAACTGGTATTTTGTAGGAAGTTAAACAACATGAATGATAGATAGTATTCACAGCTATCATTCAAACACAACTTACAATAAACCACATAAACCATAGTCTGAGGGGATGAATGGTTTGTGATCCGTCATCTGAGGGGATAGATGGATCTATCACGAGGCGAAAGGATGAAGATTCGGCTTGAAATAATGGATGACGACGGAACAAAAAAAGCAAATGTCGAATTTTATGGAAAGCACTGGAAAGAGTGTTTATTAAAGTTCATCGAGTCAATTGAAAATACTCAATTTCCGTCGGCCGGATCTTCATCTCAAAACTTGCCCACCCAACCACAACAGTCTTTTTTTCCTGCCTATCAACCATATACACAAAATATGCAGCCCTCGCATGAATACATGATACGGCATAATCAGGCATATAATCCTCCATATCTACAGCAATACAGTCCACATCACATGCAATCTCCCCCACAACAGAACCCACCACCGGTCAATTTCCAGCAGAATTACACTCCGTATCAGCAGCCATACATGTTTAATACTCCACAAAACCAGGTGAATCAATCAAATGTTCAAAACATTCCTCAAAATTACCATCACCAACAACAATACTATCAGAACTACAATCCTGGCCAGCAAATAAACAGCCAGCCCCCTGTAAACAACAATTATCAGCATAATGTTAACAATCAGCAGAGAATGGGTATTAACAATCCACAACAACCCATCACAAAACAGAACCAACAACCCGAAGTATTCCATTCACAGGTCAATCAGGCAAGCACAGTCCAGCAACAGACTTCACAGGGTACCAAAACAAAAACTTCAGTATCACTAAAGGAAAAACTCAATGATGCAACACTTACAATCAATGAAAGACTCGAACTGTTCTTAAAATATGAATATCCAAGAGTCTGGTTTACATCCCAGGATATACAGCAGCATTATGAACGTATTTACGGAAATATCAAGCTCAGCACAGTTTCAACATATCTTTCAAGGATGTATCGCAAACAACTGCTTGAGAGACGTGGCAACAGGAACCAACGCCAGTACAGATATATTGCAGATGAAGATGAGACACAGACAAATAACTCATCAGAGTTCGATGCTTACCAGCAAAACACAGGCATACATTTAATTTAAATAAAAGATAATTTTCACCCATGGATTCAGGAAAAGAGTTGATCAACAAAGGAATAATGATCACTATACTGGGTTTTCTTCTAATTTTTTCGGGTATTTTGTTAACACTATTCACGGATGCGGATATCAATAAAGAATTTGGAGGGCTTATTATGATCGGCCCCATACCAATAATTGTTGGCACTTCAGCTGAAATGGCATTCACAATGGCAGTTCTGGCAATTGTAATAATTGCAGCATACATGTTTATGTGGAGGAAGCTTAGGTGATCGGAGCACTTCTGATCATTATTGGATTCGTCCTTGTATTTACAGGATTTTTGTTAATAGTTTTTGCAGGTCTTCAGAAAAACTGGCACAGAGATTATGATGAACATGATGTCTATCGCAGATATCAGCAAGAATATCATGATAAGCGCAAGTATGGCTCAGAGTCCAATATGGAACAGAAAAACAATAGAGAAAACAGGTCTGACCTACGTGGGGGAGGAATCATAATGATCGGCCCTATACCGATCATTTTTGGCAGTGATTATCAAAGTGCAAAAATATTGATCATGCTGGCAATTATTCTGATGATTATTGCACTGTTTATATTTATGATCTAAACAGATATATTGATACGATGATCTCACAGGTTTCAAATAACTGTATTCACACCATTGGTGCAGAAGTTAATTACATTGATACCTATACACAATTCTGTAAAAAAATCCAACCATTCCCATAATAAATTATTTATGGCAGCAATATTATTAAAAAATGTTTAATAAAAATAACCTGTAAGCAAACCATTTAACATGAACTCCTTCAAACTTGTATCAGATTACACTCCCCAGGGAGATCAGCCAAAAGCCATTTCGAGACTAACTGATGGCATATCAAACGGAGTTAAGCATCAAACTCTGCTGGGTGTCACGGGTTCTGGAAAAACATTCACTGTTGCAAATGTAATTGAAAATGTGCAAAAACCAACACTTGTAATTGCTCATAACAAAACACTTGCAGCCCAGTTATATTCCGAGTTCAGGGAGTTTTTTCCAGATAATGCTGTAGAATATTTTGTCAGCTACTATGATTATTACCAGCCAGAAGCATATATTCCCACAACTGATACCTATATCGAAAAGGAGTCCTCAATAAACGAAGAAATAGATAAGTTACGCTTGCGTGCAACCAAATCACTGCTTGAAAGAAGAGACGTAATCGTAGTTTCCAGTGTTTCATGCATCTATAATCTTGGATCTCCTGAAGAATGGAAAAACATGACCGTTATGCTGCAACCAGGATATGAGATTGATAAAAGTTCTCTTTTTGCAAACCTCGTCAACATCCAGTATGAAAGAAACGACATAGAACCAGTACAGGGTACATTCAGATCCAGAGGAGATACAATAGAAATTTATCCTGCACAGGAGAACTATGGAATAAGGATCGAACTGTTCGGAGATGAAGTCGACAGGATCACATACTTCCACCCGATAACAGGCAAAGTCACAAAAACTGTTAATGACGGTGAATGTGTTGTTATATATCCTGCAAAGCATTTTGTCATGCCTGAGGAAAGAATTGAAAAGGCGATCAGCTCAATAGAGGATGAGCTGGAGAGTAGACTAGTTGAACTGGAATCTGAGAATCTTCTCCTTGAAGCCCATAGACTTTCGCAGAAAACACGTTTTGATATTGAAATGTTAAGAGAGATCGGATATTGTAGTGGGATTGAAAACTATTCCCGCCATTTTGACGGAAGAATGCCAGGAGAAGCGCCTTCTTCATTACTTGATTTCTTTCCTGAAGATTATCTATTGATTATCGATGAATCCCATGTAACAATTCCCCAGATACGAGGAATGCATAATGGAGATAGAGCAAGGAAGGAATCTCTAATAAAACATGGTTTCCGTCTTCCATCAGCGTATGACAACCGTCCTCTCAGGTATGATGAGTTCGAGAAAAGGATCAATACAGCTATTTACGTTTCTGCAACTCCTGCAGAATATGAAATAAAGTTGAGTGGTGAACCGGTGGAGCAGATCATACGTCCCACTGGACTTGTAGATCCTGAAATCAGTGTAAGGCCTATCAAAAATCAGGTAGATGACCTTCTGGCAGAAATAGATAGAACAACTGAAAATAACTACAGGATACTTGTCACAACGCTAACAAAAAAAATGGCCGAAGATCTTACCGACTATCTGGCAGAAGCCGGTGTTAGGGTAAGGTACATGCACTCAGATATTGATACCCTTGAACGTGCAGAGATTATACGCCAGTTGAGGCAAAAGGGTTTCGATGTACTCGTAGGAATTAACCTTTTAAGAGAAGGACTTGACATCCCGGAAGTTGCACTTGTTGCAATTCTTGATGCTGATAAAGAGGGATTCCTGCGTTCTGAAAGATCACTGATACAGACAATTGGGAGAGCATCACGGAACGTGGATGGTCGTGTTATTCTGTATGCGGACACCATAACCGGCTCTATGGAAAGAGCAATCCGGGAGACTAACAGACGTCGTGAGATCCAGATCAGCTACAATAAATTACACAACATCACTCCACAGACAATTAAAAAAGCTGTTCAAAAGGAGCTTATTCAGAGCGAAGCCAGACAGGAAAGCAAAATTACATATCCTCCAGAGGTGGATATCAGCCAGGCAAATGTTAAAGATATAATAATCGATCTTGAATCCCAGATGTATAAAGCGGCAGAAAACCTTGAATTTGAGAAAGCTGCAGACCTCAGGGACCAGATCAGGGAAATTAAAGAAAGTTATCAGTCCTGATATTCAACTATAGATTTAATATGGTCTGACATATGTCTGTCACCTGACTTTTAACCAAAACCAATCATCTTTTTCGTGTACGCATCATATACCGAAGCCTTTGCATATCATCCATCCCGTTGGATCTCATCTTTCGTCCTGTATGATACAGGAATACATCATCAAGTGTGGGTTTTCTCAGACTTACAGATTCAATCTTGAAGTCCGATTTTTTGGATATCATGCCAAGTAATTCAGGAATAGCCTTTTCCCCTTCAGTAGCTGTGATCATAACAGTTAATCCGTCTTTAGAAACAGAGGACACCTGTGGAAGTGTTTTACAATAATCAATAAGATCAGCAAGTCCGCTTGCCACGTCTTCAGATGCTGCCGTGAGTGTGATAATGTCTCCTCCAAGTTCTGATTTAAGTTCTGCAGGAGAACCCATGGAAACTATTTTTCCTTTATCAATTATTGCGATCCTTTCACATAAATTGTCTGCCTCTTCCATGTAATGAGTGGTCAGAACCATTGTCACGTCCTCTTCAGCATTCAATTTTTTTATATAATCCCATATGTGGTTGCGTGTCTGGGGATCCAGGCCCAGTGTAGGTTCATCCAGAAACAGTATCTTAGGCCTGTGTATTAAACCCCGCGCAATTTCAAGTCTGCGCATCATGCCGCCAGAGTATGTCTTTACGATTTCATCAGCCCTGTCATCAAGTTCTACCAGCTCAAGCAATTCTTTGATTCGCCTTTGCCGGGTCTGGCGGTCCATACCATAAAGCCTTCCATGAAGTTCGAGATTTTCCCTCCCTGTAAGCCTTTCATCCAGTGTTGTGTCCTGAAATACAACACCAATTGATCGGCGTACCTTTACAGGGTCCTTTTCTATAAAATAACCATATAACTCGGCAGTTCCTGATGTCGGCCTGAGCATAGTTGATAGCATAGCTATCAATGTAGTCTTTCCGGCTCCGTTTGGACCCAGTAATCCAAACAGTTCACCTTTACTAATGCTGAGAGTAACGTTATCAACTGCAACCAATCCATTAAATTTTTTAGTAAGATTGGTTGCTTTTATCGCAATTGCTTCCACTTCATTCCCTTCCATATATGCTGACAATGAAATAATACTATTATTTTGTTACTGCTAATTATTTTTAAGGAATATATGATCATTTTATTTATCAAATGCTGCATAATTGGAATGGTTTTTTTTCGAAATGAATTAAATCTGAATACATATATATTATCCATAATTATAATAAACTTTATATACATCATTTTATATACTTTCTGTTGCAGTGCGGCAAATTGTGGTACTGATTTTAAGTTTCTATTTGCTTTCAGCCATCCCAAACAAATGTGACTCCTGTCGCACTGTTTCCCTCCTTTTTTGACCAAAATGCCAGAATTATCAGACCCTGCACATAAATGTCATGTTTCAAAAACAGTTAGAAACCTGTACAACCAGAACTTATGCAATCGCAATATTTAACTATAGGACATGCATCATTATGGCAAAAACAATATTTTATAATATGTAAAATATCTAATAACAAATCTAATAACAAGAAATAGCGAGGATTGATTATGGGAAAAACCGGTAGCATTGAATGGGTTAGAGTAAAAGGTCGAAAGGGAAGAACCATTAAAGTGAAAAAGGCTGCACAATCAAAATCACATACTGCACCTGCACAGAGATATACATCATCAGGTTCAAAAAGAAGGTTCAAACAAAGGCCAGCTAAAGCACTTGTAAAGTGAGCGAAAGCTCATTTTAAAATTATTACATTTTTTATACATACCTGCTTTACTAAAATACAGGTCTTTCAAATTTGATCTTTTCTTTGATGATTCTGATATTGAAATATATTTCAATCTCCTCATTATCTTGCTCCTGATTTATATGGATCTGACAGCCAAATCGATAGTAAAAAGCCAGAAAAAAAACGTTAGTTTTATATAGAACTACAAACATGTGAAAACCATCCTGTAACAGGATTATCTAAATTATATTCAATAGGAGGCTTAAGAAATATGGCAGGACAAATGAGTGGACAACCAATATTCATATTAAATGAGAGCAGTAAAAGAACAAGAGGACGAGATGCACAGAGCAATAACATAATGGCTGCAAAAGCTGTTGCTGAGGCAGTACGCACAACCCTTGGTCCAAAAGGTATGGACAAAATGCTTGTGGATTCACTTGGTGATGTGGTAATTACAAACGATGGTGCAACCATTCTCAAAGAAATGGACATTGAACATCCTGCAGCAAAGATGATCGTTGAAGTATCCAAAACCCAGGATGATGAAGTGGGTGATGGAACAACAACAGCTGCAGTAATCGCAGGTGAACTTCTCAAGAAAGCGGAAGATATGATCAACCAGGATGTGCATCCAACAATAATCGCATCTGGATTCAGAATGGCAGCTGAGAAATCAGGTGAAATACTGGACACTATCGCAAAAGGCATTACCTCAGAAGACGAGGCTCAGCTGATCAATATTGCAGGTACCGCAATGACCGGAAAAGGTGCTGAAGCAAATAAAGAAGTCCTTGGCAAGATTGCAGTAGATGCTGTCAGAAGTGTTGCAGAAAAAGGTGACACCAGAACTGTTGACATGGACAATATCAAAATAGAGAAAAAGGTCGGTGGCCGTGTTGAAGATTCTGAAATGATCGAAGGCATGATCATTGATAAAGAGCGTGTACACACAAACATGCCAAAGAAGGTCCAGGACGCAAAGATCGCATTATTAAACAGTGCAATCGAACTTAAAGAGACCGAAGTTGACGCAGAAATCTCAATAACATCTCCTGATCAGCTACAATCCTTCCTTGACCAGGAAGAAAAGATGCTAAAGGATCTGGTCTCAAAGATTACCGGAAGCGGTGCAAATGTTGTATTCTGCCAGAAGGGCATTGATGATATGGCCCAGCATTTCCTTGCAAAAGCAGGTATTCTTGCAGTAAGAAGAGTTAAGAAGAGTGACATGGAAAAGCTTTCACGAGCAACCGGCGGAAGTCTGATCACCAACCTTGATGAGATCTCTGAAAAAGACCTTGGTTCAGCAAACTTTGTTGAAGAGCGCAAGGTTGGCGGAGATGACATGATATTTGTAACAGGCTGCGATAATCCAAAGGCAGTCTCCATCCTGCTTCGCGGAGGTACTGAACATGTTGTCGACAGTGTCGAAAGAGCACTCAACGATGCCCTGAGAGTAGTAGGTGTAGCAATTGAAGATGAAAAGCTTGTAGCTGGTGGCGGATCACCAGAAGTTCAGGTTGCACTTGAACTGCAGGATTATGCATCATCCCTTAGTGGAAGAGAGCAGCTGGCTGTGAAGGCATTTGCAGAAGCACTTGAAGTGATTCCAAGAACACTTGCAGAGAATGCAGGACTTGACCCAATCGACACCCTTGTAGAACTTCGCTCCCATCATGAAAATGGAGAGAACACTGCAGGACTGGATGTATATACCGGAGATGTAGTAGATATGTGGGAAAGAGGAGTTGTCGAGCCTCTCAGAATCAAGACACAGGCAATAAATGCCGCAGCTGAAGCAGCTGTAATGATTCTAAGAATTGATGATGTAATCGCATCCAACAAAGCTCCAGAACCACCTGAAGGTGCCGGCGGAATGGGCGGCATGGGTGGAATGGGAGGAATGGGCGGCATGCCCCCTATGATGTAAATTCCCCCAAATATCAAAACTATGGAAAGGCAGGCCCGGTGGGCCTGCAAACACTATTTTTCATTGACAAAATTGATCAATTTCAAAATAAGAATCAAAGTACCTATTTTTCAATACACTTTAAAACATCTGCAGATGGGTAGCGAGATCTGATGAACCTTGTTCTGCCACGATTGCCTTTTCCTGAAAAATTCGTATCAACATACTGAAGCGAATCCAGTTTATTGATTATCTCATAGAAACGAGTATATCCAAGCCCGGTCTTTTCATGGAACAGACTGTACAGCTCTCCAGCCGGAGTTTGGTCTTTTTGTGATACCATCCCAAGTAACAATTTCTCTTCAGATGTAAGTGACCTGATATTTCTGCAAAGATGAACAAGCCGGGATTTTTCATAGGCCTGTTTCACGTCTTCAATAATAATTTTTCGATCTGCCCTTCTCTCAGCATTTAGACCTGCTCTTTTGAGCAGATCGATTCCAATTCGAAGATCACCTGTGTCATCAACATATTGAACAATGAGGTCTCTTACCTCATCAGATACCACATTCTCAAAAAAGGCATAGTTAATTCTGTTTGAAATTATATCCTGAAGTTCTTCAAAATTGTATCTTGGGAAATAGATTTCTTCCGGAAGAAAAACCGAACTTACTTTCTGATCAAACTGGTAAAGTTTTCCTGTTTCACTGATAATAACAACAACCCCGATCCGGGCTCCAGGATACTGCTCATGAGCTCTTAGAAGCGAATACATCAGATGATCAGCATGTCCTTCATAGAAAAGATAATTAATGTCGTCAAGGGCTACAATTAGTGTTTTTTCATCCTGAACAAGTTTATCCATGATTTTTTCAAATAATTTCCTGAAAGAGACACCTGATGCTGGAGGAGATATCTGAAATACATTTTTAAATATTCTTGATGCAACTGCGAATCTGGTGGAATCGATCTGGCAATTTACCTTGACAAAAAATATGTTATTTGTATGCTCCTTCATTTCATTAAATATCTTTAATGCAGCAGTTGTCTTACCCGTGCCCGGCGGCCCACTCAAAAGGCAATTTACCGGCCTGATATTTCTGGCAGCAGGCATCAGGCTGTATCCCAGTGACTGTAGCTGAGTATCACGGTGTGCAAATTTTTCCGGGATGTGATCTATTTCAAGTATTTCAGGATTCCTGAATATTGTTTCGTCCCAGAGAAGAATATCTTTACCCATATAATGTAGCTCCTCAAGTGAATACTAATTCCTATTTATCAGATTGGCAGGAATCTATATTCACTGATTGATTATAAATTTTTTTATTATGTAATTCTTTACTATTATAGCTGCGAGGATCTATCCTGTAAACATTTGAAAACACACTCATACAACTTTGTGAAACAAAGCCAACAAGACATAGACCCGTTCTAACAGATGCTTCTATTCCACTGTCAAAAGGTGCTGATTTTGTGGCAATTAGAGGAATTCCTGCACGAGAAGCTTTCATTACCATTCCTGCAGATTGCCTCCCTGTTGAGAAAAGATAGACCTTTGAGAGGTCAATGTTTTTAATAAATGCATGACCCACTACTTTATCTATCGCATTGTGTCTTCCAATATCCACAGATTGTGCAACCACCTTCCCTTTACTATCTATCAATGCAGCAAGATGAGTTCCTTTTGTAAGGCGATATATATCAGATTCCAGATAGTTCAGTCCTGAGAAGATTGCTTCATGAGTGAATATCTCACTCGAATTAACAGATATTTCTTCATTAAGGTTCCATTTAACACCAATGCATCCTGATGAGCGAAGTTCCTTCCATAGTTCAAGATCGTCTTCACTGGTAACCTGAATTTCAATTTCCATTCCATTTAGTGATATATCAGTGATCTCATCAAAAGAAGCAATTCCTTCACAGACAACATATCCAACGCCCAGCTCTCTTAGCTGGGACGGGGATGCAATAAGAGACGCAATATTTACATTGTTCACTTTCAGATCAAATGAAGACTCCTTTGCAACCAGATATTCTGCTGCAGATATAGAACCATTTCTTTTGATATCAAGAGAACTGAATCTGGTTGCGTATACATCAATTTCTTTCTGGTCCATTTATTCTCACTAATATAATTATTCCAAAGACATTTAGCTCAATTGCCTTTACCTCATATTTACTCATATACAATCCATATACATTCATACTATCGAGAGCCAGTATTACTTTTCGGTCACAAAATCAAAATTCCAAAGTTCAATTCCTTTGATGCCCTTTTGTAATATATGCTCCATTTCATGATCCATATTATAAGCAGGAGAACCAGTAAACTGTACAGTATTCTGCATTAGTTCCCTGATTATTATTTTCTTATTATAGGGATTGACAGTAGCAAGAAATACACGGGAAGCGGTTACCTCTATATGATAAGGCCTTTTTACAGCTACCCTTTGATCTTTGCGTCCACATTTCTCCAGCCTGGTTACACTCCCTTCCCTTTTACATATTTCAGGGTCAATGAACAGATATATCTCTTCTTCTGTGTAACCTTCCTTTCTTTTATCATCGTAAACGGTAGTAACCTTTTTAACTGAGACAGAGGAAGCCGTATCTGTAGAATAGCTCCAGGAACCACCATTTTTTAATGAGAATAGGAAGGGGATAAAATAAGAAGTATCTATATCAAAACTTTCCAGCACTCTTTTTTCTCTTTCAGAATACAGGAATATGTTCCTGAGGTCATCCATTTCCATAATTAACCTTCATTTTATGATACAAGAGATGTGATCTGACCTACAGCATCTGCAAATATGTCCACCTCTTTTACAGTATTATATAGCCCAAATGATGCTCTCACAGCCCCATCCAGTTTCAAAAACTCAATAGCAGGCATTGCACAATGATAGCCACTTCTGACACAGATACGTTTTGTTTCATCCATGATCATTGCAACATCATGTGAGTTCATGCCAGATATACTAAACGGAATCACACCAGCTCTGTTATCAGGCCCGTATATTTCCACCATCGGTATTTCTGAAAGTCTTGAAATAGCATATTCTGTAAGTTCATTTTCATGTTTTTCAATATTCTTAATCCCTATGTCCTGTATATATTCAATTGATCTTCCAAGTCCGATCACACCAGGAATATTTGGAGTTCCAGCTTCAAATCTGCCAGGGAAAGGTTCCAGTTCAAAAGAATCAATTCCAACACCGTGTACAGTTCCTCCTCCCAGATATACGGGTTCAAGATCATCAGGATCTTTTATGTACATAACACCTGTTCCCTGAGGACCAAGAAGTCCCTTGTGCCCAGAAGTTGCAAAAAAATCACAATTAAGAGCCGAAAGGTCCACTGTCATATGCCCTGCTGACTGGGCACCGTCAACCAGCACCTGAATATCATTTCTATGTGCGATCCGGATTATTGATTCAATGTCCTGAATTGATCCAAATACATTTGAAACATGGCTGATAGCTATCAATCTTGTATTATCGTTTATGGCTCCTTCTATATCGACAGGATCAATGATACCTCTGCTATCAGGCTCAATTACATCAACAAAAATACCATAACGCTTCAGATTAAGCCATGGAATAAAGTTTGAATGGTGCTCTATAAGAGTTGTTATTATATGGTCACCAGCATGCCATTCCATCCCTTTTGCAACCATGTTGATCCCTTCAGTCGTGTTTTTTGTAAATATGATCTTTGAATGATCTGCATTGAGAAATGATGCCACCTTCTCCCGGGACTCTTCATAATGATTGGTTGTTTCTCTGGCAAGACGGTGAGCTCCCCTGCCATAGTTTCCTGCAAATCTATAGAAATAATCATTCATCGCTGCCACAACCTGAACAGGTGTCTGGGTGGTGGCAGCACTATCAAGGTATATGACATCTTTTAGAACCGGAAAATCTTCTCGAATAGAAGTCACATCATACATGATTTTTTCAATGTGGTTTTTACAGAAATAGATTGTGGAAAACTTTGCAGTAAGGTAATGTCTTTTATTTGTCCATACGACATATCATGCCAATTCATGCTTGTGCAAAATTCAACGATAATTCTGAAAAAGATTATACAGGTTATTTAGCCTGCATTCCCCCATTAACAAATCTGTAAACCTCAAGTTCATCTTTTTTCATTGAGGATTCTTTCGGTTTTGTTACTGTAATGGTGATGCTGCATTTATTGCTGCATGCATCTTCTCTGATTTTTTTAGATCTATTTATAGTGCATATCATCATCTATTGCCTCCTATCTCTTCAAATTCTCTCCAGAGGAGAATATTTCTATACATAAACCGTCAGTCCCCTTCCCTCTCACTGCCGGTAAACTATATATTAAGTTTTCATAACTATTTATAACTTTTGGATAGCTGATGATTAATTCTTTTATGGTTTGAAAAATAATAATACGCATTAGAACATTTCACTATTTATGTCTCACATAACCATAGACCCATCTCTTACATACACAAGCGGTACCCAGAGAGTGTTTGATGAAAAAAGAACGCTTGAAATTATAGAGAAGGACTTAAAAAGGATTGGAGTTACAAGAATCGCAAATATAACCGATCTTGATCGAATAGGTATCCCGGTATACTCTGCGATACGTCCAGGTGCTGCCAGTGGTGCGATCTCCATTTATTCTGGTAAAGGTTTTACTCATAATCAAGCCCGGATATCTGCAATGATGGAAAGTTTTGAGCGCTGCCTTGCCGAAAGGGCGTCTGAGAACGCAAATATCCAGGATGATGCTGACCTGATCAACTTTATTGATACCTATGAAAATGTAGTTCAGGAAAAGGTAGCATTAGATCCATTAAATCTCCTTCTACCTGAACCAATTAATCCTGAAAATCTTATTGAATGGACCCAGGGTTTTGATCTATTAAACGATCAGGATTGCTATGTTCCTTCAAATGCAGTATATCATCCATATAATCCACCTGGCAGATCGCATAAACTATTCAGAAGTAACACTAACGGACTGGCGGCCGGAAATGTAATAGAAGAAGCGGTTCTTCACGGAATTCTGGAAGTTATAGAAAGGGATGCACTAAGCATTGCTGAATTTAATAGAAATCCTGGAAAGGAGATTATACTAACTCCTGGTGATGGGATAAATTATGAACTTATACAGATGTTCCATAAAGCAGGGGTGGATATTAAAATATGGTTACTTCCACACGATACAGGCATTCCAACAGTTGTAGCAGCAACAGATGATGTTCATCTGAAAGATCCTGCAATGCTTGTAATGGGTGCAGGCTCCCATCTTAAGCCAGAAATTGCAATTAGGAGAGCACTTTCAGAAGCTGCACAGTCAAGGCTGGTTCAAATACATGGTGCCCGTGAAGATACAGATAGAGAAAGGTTTGTTCGCCAGATCGGTTATGAACGTATCAAGCGCATGAACAAATACTGGTATGTAGACGGAGATACTATAACAACTGAAGATATTCAGGATCTTTCAGGAAATTCCCCTGCAGACAATATATATACATTGGTCAAAGAATTGGAGGGACTTACAGATAGCATAGTAATAACAGATCTATCAAGAAAAAGCATCAATGTACCTGTTGTCAGGGTAATAATTCCTGGCTTTGAACAATATACCCTGGATCGGGAAAGAGTTGGAAAAAGGATGAAAACCGGTAAGAAACGCCGCCTTTCCAGAGAAGAGCGTCCATGGAGACAGAGACGAAAATGAATGACAATAGCCCAAAGATTGTTGTATTTACAGGAACCAGTATATCCCATTCAGATGCAGGTGAAATACTGGAAGCGGTTTACATGCCACCAGTGCAGAGATGTGATGTTGAAAGATCCGTAAAGGCAGGATACAATATTATCGGTATCATAGACGGAACTTTCTTTAACAGAACTGCAGTTGCTCACCGTGAGATCATAAAAGCAATTCGTAATGGTGTTATTGTCATAGGAGGTGCAAGTATGGGTGCTCTGAGGGCTTCAGAACTGGATACGTATGGTATGATCGGTACTGGTAAGATATATGAATGGTACCGTAATGGAGTACTTGACGCAGACGATGAGGTTGCTGTAGCAACAAACCCTGATACCTATGAAGCAGTCTCTTCCCCGATGGTCAATATCAGACAGACCCTCCTGCATGCCTGTGAAAAACAGATTATCGATGATTCTATCAAAGAGATTCTTATTCAGATAGGAAAACAAATGCATTATACATATCGCAGCTATATGGGGATTATGAGAAAAGCAGCAGACGAGGAGATTATATCTGCAGATCTTGCAGAGGATCTACTTGAATTCTGTATTAACAATGAAGTGGATATTAAAAGAAAAGATGCATTGAAAGTGCTTGAAAGGATAAAGGAAATTGCAGGACATGAACAGTAGATTTATCTGTTTTTTATATTAACAGTGATTATACTTTTTTACCCAGGAGAAGTTAACACTCAGGTCCTGAACTAAGACCATTATTAAGTGCCCTTTTAATTTTTCCTGAATTTCTTACTACCGGATAACAGCAACATATCTATATTTTAAGCATTCATATTTATTTAGTTAGAATAGTCGTTTGATCAGGTTGGAGACCTGGCGGCAGAAATAATCAGTCTGGAGATATAATAATGGATATTGATAAAATGAACAAGATGGGACGTGAGCTGATAGATATATTTAATCTGGACACATCACCTGTATCGATATCCCTCATTCCATCAACGCATGATGTACCTGAGGGAATCCAGAGACTGGAAGATCCTTCACGCCACTGTCAGATGATAGATAATGTGAGACGTGAAGGCATATCATTTTATACCTTTGTAGATGACCACAAATGCAAGGGTGGCGCGGCTGCTATTGGGCTATGTGCCATGTCTCAATCTCTTGAGACCGGAGATTTCTACTATAAACTTAAAAGATTCAACACCATCAACGCAGCCAGACGTACAATGCAGCAGATTCCGGTTATTCCTCCTGAATCGATCAAATCAATTGTATATGCACCCCTTGAAAAAACGTCTCTGGAACCTGATGTGGTTGTAATCATTTCAAATCCTGAAAAAATAATGAAGATCTCACAGAGCATGCTTTACAAGCATGGAGGAAGAGTCAATGCCAGTTTCGCAGGTATACAAAGCCTTTGTGCAGACAGTGTTGCACAGCCCTATCTTTACGGAACTGCAGGAGTAACCATAGGATGTAGTGGAAGCCGCAAATACACTCAGATAAAAGATAGTGAAATGATAATAGGTATTCCTGCAGAGCAGCTGGAGGATCTGGTTGAGGCAGCAAAGAAAATGTTCCCTCCAAAGGCAGATTGATATTTTCAGAGAGAGTATTTTCTCTCTTTTCCTTATCATTAAAAGTTATATTTTCGGTGATTTGACCCCCGGCCCAGTATACTGACATATACAGCACAATTGGTTAACACTTATTATCTGAGTGGTTTTCACATTCTTTGTGACTGATCAAACCGCAAATACTTGTTGTTGGATGACCCATTGATTTACAAATACGATCAATGGCCTCCTTTGAAACTTTGCTTTCAAACCTTGATACTTCTCTGCATGCATCTTCCCCCTTTATTCCATAATGGCTCAGCATAAGACTCAGTATCCGATGTCTGCGTATGGAAAATTCTGCATACTCCCTTCCAATATCGGTCAATTTAACACCGCGATAGGGGATATGGTCCACGTATCCTTCAGCATTGAGTTCCTGCAATGTCTTAGTTGCAGTCGAGGGATCTACCTGGAGCTGCTTTGATATCTGGGTGGTCCTGATACTTCCTTCTTTTCCAAAAAGATATTTAAGATAATCAATTTTTCTGGACGAAAGTTCTAGACCTGTAATATTACTCATGAACTTATATAAACAAAAATAGTTATTTAAAGTTTCCTTTTATCCAAAAATCAGAACTAAATTCAAAAAAAACACTCACATCTGCATTGTATAACAAAAAAACATGATTTTCAGATTGTTTTCAGATTGATAAATACTTTCACCGCGCTTACTTTGCTTTAATATAGTTTTCAATTGTAGAATGAATTGAGGTGAAAACAATGGATGAAACCTTTGAAGGACTCTTTGAACGCTCTATATACTATGAGCAGTTTGAGCAATTTGAAAGAAAATGGGAACGAAACTGATTAGATTAAATGTCCATCTTTAGTGACAATATAATACATCTAGCATATCTCTGGCCGCGTATCTCCCTCTATCCCGTTATAAACTATCTATTTTTTTCATGAAATGCGGCCAGATTTTTGATTTCTTTTGACCTTTCAATATTCAACTTCTGGAATACTTATACGAAACCTATTTAAAAGCCTCTTTCCTAAGAACGGTACGTATGGGTGAAGTTTAATGCATAAATATTTTCTTTATAGGCCCAAAAATGACTGTGATGAAAGTATAGACCAACTTGAAGAGCTTCTTGAAAAAATTTCGAACAAACATGATATCGAATATCATGTGATTGATATCGAACACATGACTTCTCAGCAAAAGGAAGAACTCCTTGAATCCCTGCGAATAATAAGCCGCAGGGAAGGAATAAAAGTAGTCAGCAGTGGCAAGGGTCCGCTACCAGTATCCAGATCCGGTAAATTGAATAATATTCCAGTAATTGTGAGAGTTGAAAATGGAAAGAACATTGATGTATTTCCCCATGTTAAGAACGGAAAAAGAATAGAACCTATCCCCCACCTGAAAAAGATGTTTATGGCAAAGGCTCCATCTGAATGTATTATTGATGAGAGCATCACAGAAGAGGATATATCCCGCATGATCACATCCTACCCTGATCTGATAGACAATGATCTGATGTTTCTGGACACTGAGGTCGAAGTAGAGGGAGGGAGAATAGATGCTGTATTCAAAAATACCCGGGATGAATACACACTTGTTGAAATCGAAATTGAAGCTAATGATAATGCCATTGCCCAGGTTCAGCGATTTAAAATTCCCTATTCTCAAAAATATAACATTCCTCTTGATAGCATAAAGCTCTGCATTGTTTGTGCAGATATCAAAAAAAGCAGGATCACAGCCTGCAGAACAGCCGGTATTGAAGTATATAAACTGAACCTGCTGAAGTTAACGGATTGAAAATAAAAAAGGAGATGCTGATTAATGTCAGCATCTTTATTCATTCAGTATTTTTTCACCGGATCTGCTGGCTGGTGCCACCACTTTACCATCTTCAGTTACAACTGGTTCTGGTTTCCATCCAAGGAAGTCAGCATTATCACTGAACATCAAGGATTCATCCATATCTCCTCTTGTAGCTTTCAGAATAAGACCTGTTATTGCTCCTGTAACAAGAGAGAGGATGAGAACTCCTACAAGACTGATGATGTTGACCATTCCAGCAGCGAAAATCGCTCCGAATATAGCTCCCACTATACCAGGGACACCGTGAAGGTTGTGTACACCCATTACATCCAGTACACCTGCCTTTTCACATAGCCATGGATGTAGTTTCACAAAACAGAACACTGAAACTGTACCTGCAACCAGACCGATTCCCAGTGCAGTCCATGGATCAACCGATATAAGTGGAGACCCTATAGCCACCAGACCTGCCAGCAGTGCATATGTATAAACAAGCGGATCAACCCTTTTCTGAAGTAGCATGCATGTAAAATATGCTGCAATTATTGATCCCAGTCCTGCCATGTAAGCTGTGAACATACCCCAGTTTACAAGATCTGCAGGCAAGAGAGCAGTTACGAACGAAGGCCAGAGTACAAACAATAGCATGGATGCAAGCCAGACAAAAGATATACTATGTGTAGACGTATCCATGGGTTCATTGAATGCTCTCTTTTCTCTGAGTGCTAGTATTACACCCCAGCCCCAGTAGGCGGCTACCATGTGAACAAGCATTGATCCTCCAGGATCAACAACACCTTCAAGATATCCAAACATAAACCAATCTATTGCAATCCAGGCTGGAGCAAATAGTATTCCTGCCAGGAAATACTGCCACATTTTGACAGTGCCCAAAAACACCCCGATCGCAATCACAACCGTAATGGAACAGAATATGCTCAGGATCATTAAATCCTGGCTCCATGGTTCTCCAAATACGAACTGCTGTATTGCCATATATGTTATGAAGCTTCCAGCAAGAACAAGCAATGTGGCAAGACATATTCCCCATTCGAACTTCTTGATGAAAAGCATGAGGAAAGCCACAAGCATTAACATGAACCAGACATCCATGTTCTTATGGTATTTATGTAACTCATCTTCCAGATGAGTCATATCTTCAGTAAGGCCTTCCTGACCTGTTGGTGTTGTCAGATCTGCTGAAACAGCAGGAACCAGCAGGTTAACAAGGCACATTACAAGGATAAGTAATAATGTTCCTCGAAACATTGAATTTCCCATTTTAACCCTCCGTATATTTAATTCATATTATCGATACCAAAAGCAGATCATTGCTTTTATTTATAAAAAATATTTAGAATTTCGATATTTGATCAGGAACAAACTTATATTTGATTCTGATCTGATCGAAATTCTCAGTAAGGTACTCCTATTACCGCATTCAGAATACCAGTCCCAGTTCCTCAAGTTTCTTGCGTGCTCCGTCATAGACCTTTACGTACTCATCGGTTGGAGTAATGGTCCTGACATCGTAGCACTCCTTGAAGGTCTTGCCGGCAGGGGCTTTATCGTAGTTCTTCTCATAGAGACCTACAAGCTTGTCAAGGATCTTGTTGACCTCAGAGATATCCATACCGGCAGTAGCGCGGGCAGTCTGGCCCATCATTCTGGCTTCCATACCTGTGGTCTTATTCTCGGCAACACCCTTTGCAGAGGCGACACCGGAAAGGATCTCACGACCGGAAGCAGTATCGGTCATTGACTGGGCGGCAGCTTCAAGAAGACACATCTCGGTAGCTGGGCCTGCACATGGATAGTACTGGTTACCCTTGATCATGTCAGTGTTCTGGGTAACGGCAGCAGCAGTCCATCCGGCAATAGCAAGCGTTTCCCGGGTATTGGTGGAACCCCAGCGAATATGCACGGGACCATCAAGGTGCCAGCTTGCATTGCTCATTACAAATGCGTTAATGTGAGTTGCCACGTCCACAATTGCAGTTTCTTCTACACCGCCAGCATATCCACCAAAGATGGGCATCTGCTCGTCCATGATGATATCGCTGTTGGCATTATAGTGGGCAATGACGGATATGGCGTCAAGGTCGATCTTGAGTTCGTTTAGCTGAGAGACTTCATGACTATCATTTGAGTTCATGCCACCAGGTGCATCGGCAGCGATGTTACCCTGGGCAGTCAGTGAAGTCTCAGGACCCTATATGCCCATACCGGGTCGACCGGCAAGAGCACAGGCCTGTTTGATAAGGCGGGCTTCGGTCTTGGCAGCAAGAATTTCGTAGGGACTGCCAGGAATTGCGGATTTGCCCATAATGGATTTGAGGACACCGTTGACAATGGTATCACATTCTTTCTCCATTGCGTAGCTCATGTGGATTGGTATGAACAGATCCTCGGAGACGGGAGCACCGGTGGGACCACCCTGAATATGGGGTTTTCTCTTATCACCAATCTCTCTTTTGCGGACATATGTCCGGTCCCTGCCACTGCCAAGTGAAAATTCTTTCTGAACGTTGTTGATGGCGTCCCAGATTTCATCTTCAGTATATTTGACTACACGGTGAGTATCGGTACAGAAAATACCGCATTCAAGAAGCATCTCGAAACCGGCTTTGAAAAGGCGGTCAACCATATCCATGTCAGTGGGTACAAACTCATTACCAAAGTCGAGTTTGTATTTCTGCTTGAGTTCAGCACTCTTCATTGGAATTGTCATAAGGTCCCAGTCATCCTGGGTAATCTTCTCACCTTTCTTTGCACGGTCAAAAAAGTCATAGCATGTAAATGATTTAGTAAATGTCATTGTTCTACTACCTCCTGGTTTATTTCATGAGTTTAAGAGCAGTTCGGGCAGCTTCAGCTGCGTTTTCTGCAGTTGCATCAGCACCGATTTCCTCAATCCATTCCTGGGAGACAGGGGCACCGCCAAACATTACCTTGACCTTGTCACGAAGACCTTCATCTTCAAGCATTTCAATGGTCTCTTTCTGGCTGAGCATGGAAGTGGTCATTAGAGCAGAACCGACTAGAATTACCTTCTTACCCTTGTGCTTGGCAACCTCTTCAATCAGATTCTCGTTTGCTACATCCACACCAAGATCCAGGATCTCAAAACCGTTTGCACCAAGCATGGTGGAAACTAGTCTGTGACCAATATCGTGAATATCTCCTTCCTGGACATAGGTGATGGCAAGACCTACACCTTCTTCTCCTTCCATTTCCTTCTCAAGCTCAGGAGTCAGAATCTGCATGGCAGCGTTCATGGCCTTGGAGGACATCATGATCTGAGGAAGGTAGAGTTCAGCAGCTTCGAATTTATCTCCTACGATCTTCATACCCTCGGCAAGGCCAGAGTTGATAGCTTCAAAAGGACCTATGCCAGAGTCAAGGGCTTCCTGGGCACCCTTCTTTGCACCTTCAATATCCTGATTAACAATTGCGTCTTTCAATTTATCTAACATTTCCTGTTTTCCCATTTTGTCACCTTTTTTTTTCATTTATACTTATAGAAGAAAACTATTCAGTTAGTTTTCATCACATATGCTTTTACAACTAATGTATATAGTATGATTTGAGCTGAAAAATCGGGTATTGAGGTATGTGTCAGATAGTTAGATACTTTTTACATAATACGCTACTAAACATGTGTAACGGTACTTTTATAGGAGTATTGTACCAATTAATATTAAGGATAGTAAAAAATCAACCCAGAAATGTTAAGCAGTTGAAAATTTTTGTGCAAAGACACATGGTTATGTACAGAAAACTAAAATTTAGAAAAAAATATCAAATTGAGTTCCTGATGAATCCACTGATAAATAACTATCATCAGCATAATAAAATATATTTTTAACCACTGGTTGTGATTTAAGAACTAATCTGTTGAAACAATTATACAAAAATGAAATTGATATAACCCTGATATAAATCAAAAATAAAAAAGGTAAGAAAGCCGATTTTAGTTCAGCCTTCTTTGTGTTAGCTACTTTAAATCAAGCTAAGCACACTTAGATTCCCAGAGCTGGTATTGCAGGAACACCGTATGCGATAAATCCTACAATCAGACCAAGACCTATTATGAATGCCTCTATAGAGAAGAGAATAAGGCATGCACCACAGACTTTACCGGAAATCTTTCCATAGTCCATAGCTGCAACTATAAGCAGAATTGCAACAATGGTTAGCATGATCAGTGCCCATATAAGGTATCCAAACATAATATCTGCGATTGCATAGACTAGGAATATACCGGCACTGAACAGTGCTAGATGTCCCACACCTGTAGCTTCGAATTCCCTATAGGACATATAAGCTATACCAACAAATATCCATCCAAAGACAATTATCGCATAACCTACAAGAGCAGCGGTTTCACCAAATGCAGCCGCATCCGATGCTAATATTACCAGAATTCCAGTAATGAAGTGAACAATACCTCCAATAAGTAATATAATCCATATTGGTCTTGCATCTTCTCCAACGCCAAGCAGGAATGCTCCTACAGGCATCAGGGCTACGAAGTCAGTTAAAAACGCAGCTGCAAGTAAAACAACTATAAGTTCCATACTCATTTTTAAGTACCTCCTAATTTACATCTTTCTTTACAAATAAAATATTTTGAATTTTGATAGATATCAAAATTCAATTTAACGCATTCAGAATACCAGTCCCAGTTCCTCAAGTTTCTTGCGTGCTCCGTCATAGACCTTTACGTACTCATCGGTTGGAGTAATGGTCCTGACATCGTAGCACTCCTTGAAGGTCTTGCCGGCAGGGGCTTTATCGTAGTTCTTCTCATAGAGACCTACAAGCTTGTCAAGGATCTTGTTGACCTCAGAGATATCCATACCAGCAGTAGCGCGGGCAGTCTCACCCATCATTCTGGCTTCCATACCTGTGGTCTTATTCTCGGCAACACCCTTTGCAGAGGCGACACCGGAAAGGATCTCACGACCGGAAGCAGTATCGGTCATTGACTGGGCGGCAGCTTCAAGAAGACACATCTCGGTAGCTGGGCCTGCACATGGATAGTACTGGTTACCCTTGATCATGTCAGTGTTCTGGGTAACGGCAGCAGCAGTCCATCCGGCAATAGCAAGCGTTTCCCGGGTATTGGTGGAGCCCCAGCGAATATGCACGGGACCATCAAGGTGCCAGCTTGCATTGCTCATTACAAATGCGTTAATGTGAGTTGCCACGTCCACAATTGCAGTTTCTTCTACACCGCCAGCATATCCACCAAAGATAGGCATCTGCTCGTCCATGATGATATCGCTGTTGGCATTATAGTGGGCAATGACGGATATGGCGTCAAGGTCGATCTTGAGTTCGTTTAGCTGAGAGACTTCATGACTATCATTTGAGTTCATGCCACCAGGTGCATCGGCAGCGATGTTACCCTGGGCAGTCAGTGAAGTCTCAGGACCCTATATGCCCATACCGGGTCGACCGGCAAGAGCACAGGCCTGTTTGATAAGGCGGGCTTCGGTCTTGGCAGCAAGAATTTCGTAGGGACTGCCAGGAATTGCGGATTTGCCCATAATGGATTTGAGGACACCGTTGACAATGGTATCACATTCTTTCTCCATGGCGTAGCTCATGTGGATTGGTATGAACAGATCCTCGGAGACGGGAGCACCGGTGGGACCACCCTGAATATGGGGTTTTCTCTTATCACCAATCTCTCTTTTGCGGACATATGTCCGGTCCCTGCCACTGCCAAGTGAAAATTCTTTCTGAACGTTGTTGATGGCGTCCCAGATTTCATCTTCAGTATACTTGACTACACGGTGAGTATCGGTACAGAAAATACCGCATTCAAGAAGCATCTCGAAACCGGCTTTGAAAAGGCGGTCAACCATATCCATGTCAGTGGGTACAAATTCATTACCAAAGTCGAGTTTGTACTTCTGCTTGAGTTCTGCACTCTTCATTGGAATTGTCATAAGATCCCAGTCATCCTGGGTAATCTTCTCACCTTTCTTTGCACGGTCAAAAAAGTCATAGCATGTAAATGATTTAGTAAATGTCATTGTTCTACTACCTCCTGGTTTATTTCATGAGTTTAAGAGCAGTTCGGGCAGCTTCAGCTGCGTTTTCTGCAGTTGCATCAGCACCGATTTCCTCAATCCATTCCTGGGAGACAGGGGCACCGCCAAACATTACCTTGACCTTGTCACGAAGACCTTCATCTTCAAGCATTTCAATGGTCTCTTTCTGGCTGAGCATGGAAGTGGTCATAAGAGCAGAACCGACTAGAATTACCTTCTTACCCTTGTGCTTGGCAACCTCTTCAATCAGATTCTCGTTTGCTACATCCACACCAAGATCCAGGATCTCAAAACCGTTTGCACCAAGCATGGTGGAAACTAGTCTGTGACCAATATCGTGAATATCTCCTTCCTGGACATAGGTGATGGCAAGACCTACACCTTCTTCTCCTTCCATTTCCTTCTCAAGCTCAGGAGTCAAAATCTGCATGGCAGCGTTCATGGCCTTGGAGGACATCATGATCTGAGGAAGGTAGAGTTCAGCAGCTTCGAATTTATCTCCTACAATCTTCATACCCTCGGCAAGACCGGAGTTGATAGCTTCAAAAGGACCTATGCCAGAGTCAAGGGCTTCCTGAGCACCCTTCTTTGCACCTTCAATATCCTGATTAACAATTGCGTCTTTCAATTTATCTAACATTTCCTGTTTTCCCATTTTGTCACCTTTTTTGAAATATGGATACTGAGAAACATTTTGTTTCTCTTGCTCTATGTTTGTACAATTCTGATATATAGCATAATTTGAATGTAATATTTAGAAATAGTAGTATAATTTAAATAATCGGGACTTTTAGCACAGCAAGAGATATGCTATCATAGTAAGTACATAGCAAATATATTTATATATTCGACTATATCTATACTAAATATATGGTAGAGTACTTTACATGTGTTACGATAATTCACATAACCAAAAGTATCTTTAAGTACCAATGACTTCATTTGTTATGAAGTGATAAAATCATCTCTGTTGATATAATCAGCTACAAAATGAAAATTTAAATATGAATGACTGCTAAGCTAATCTCAAATATTGTTTCAGTTTTAGATAACTGGTCTGGGTGTAAAATATGAAACTGGCTTTAAGTGATGCTATCTGGATCTCTGACAAAAGACGAAATCTTTTACTTCTATTAACAGAAGGTCCCAGAAATATTGATCAGATAAAAGCAGCTCTAAATGTTAATTCCCGATCAATGATGCCTCAGATCAAAATACTGAAGGACTGGGAGCTGATTGAACAGCAGGGAGAATTTTACATTTTAACAGATACAGGAAAATTACTTGTAGAGAATATGCAGCCATTATTGGATTCTCTTAATGTGATAGAAGAGAATAAAGAGTACTGGTGCAAAAGGGACCTTAGCTCAATTCCCCCACATATTTTGAAAAGAATTGGAGAATTGGGACACTATTTTATTATTGAGCAGGACATAAACCATCTCTTTGAGCTTCCAAAAGAATTTACAGAGAATATACCAAAATCCAGATCCATTATGTCCTTTGCAGCATACTTTCACCCAGTATATCCTTCTATCTATTCAGAAATTATCGATAACGGAAGTCAGCTGTCACTTATGTTTACCCGGCCAGTATTTAACAGGATGAAAGAAGACTACAGTGAATATCTGGACAAAATACTTGCATCCGAAAATTGTGAGGTTTTAGTCTGTGATGAGCAGATCAATCTACCTACAATAACAGTTACTGATTGGTTCTTATACATTTCCTTTTTTGATCATACCGGCCGATATGACCACAAGATCGTTATGAGCTTTGATTCAGATGCATTAAGATGGGGTGAAGATCTATTTGATCATTACAAAAGCAGCGCGAACCGTATCGATAAATAATATCCTTGGTTGCAATGTCATCGACTACATAAGTAATAATGCAGGTCAATTATCGCACTTATTGAGAACTTATACGAAAACTGTTGAAATCACATTTATTTATGGTTATGAGGGGATTTTACAATGGAATCATCATTAAGCGATATAATATGGCTTTCGGATAAAAGAAAAAAAATACTGACATTACTTTTAGAGGGTCCAAAAAGCGCCGATGAAATTAAAAATGAATTTGGATGCACGTGGAGACCACTCATATCTCCGATGAAAAAACTTAAAGAAGAACAACTCATAATTCAGGATAACAATCATTACAGACTAAGCTATGTTGGAAAAATCCTAACTGAAAACATGCACCCTCTCCTCAAGATACTTGATATGTTCGAGTGTGATTATCAGTACTGGAAATCTCGTGATTTTGATCCCATTCCACCGGGTTTGATGGACAGAATGGGTGAACTTGGCAATTGCAGGTTACTTGAACCACCTCTTGACAGAATATTTGAACTCGACGAATCTTTTCTTGATAAAATTTCTGAATGTAAATACATCAATGCCCTGTGTCCGTTTTTCCATCCCGAGTATATTGATCTGTATTGTAAGATGGTATCCGAAAAAGCCCGGATATGTCTGATATTTAAAGAACCGGTTTTTGAAAGATTACAGCAGGACTGTGAGAATAAACTAAATATTCTACTTGATTCAAAAAATACCGAAATTTTGATGAACAGAAGCGATCTCCAGATTCCAGGAATCGTAGTTTCAAATAATGCTTTTTTGCTGAGTCTGTTTGAAAAAAATGGTAACTATGATCATAGAGACGTAATAGGTTTTGATAATTCTTCAATAAGATGGGGAAACGATCTTTTTTCTTATTATAGAGATCTATCTGAAAGAGTAGAATAATAAAATCTATGATCTGAAATAAAGATGGATGTTTGTTTTTCATGAAATGGGATGATGCTCCACTTAAGTTGAAAATGATTCTCTACATAGCTGTTGCTGTCACCTTTATTATGGCATCATCTACAGCAGTTATCATTTCAGTCGTCACATCCCAAAAAATCGATATAGAGTACCAGAGATCAGTTGATATTTCACAGAATTATGCAAATCAGTTCAATGCTGATATGCGTGAAAATATGGCAATACCAAACACACTGGCCAGAAGTCTAGAAAACTACGAATCCGGAAACAGGACTGAAATAAATAATATATTGAAAAATGTAATTGAAACAAATCCGGGTTTGATTGGAGTCTATGTAGGTTATGAACCTGATGCCTTTGACGGACGGGATTCAGAATATATAAATGCTGAAGGGCATGATGAAACCGGAAGATTTATTCCATTCTGGAACAGGATAGGAGGAGATGTGGATGTTGAACCTCTGGTAGACTATGATGTTGAAGATTATTACCAACTTCCAAAACAATTAAAATCGGATATCGTAACCGAGCCATATCTTTATCAGGGTGCATTGATAGTAAGTTTTGTATCTCCAATTATTATAGATGATGAATTTAAGGGTATAGCTGGAGTGGACGTATCACTTGACTATATAGATGAATCAGTATGCAATATCCAGATACTTGATAATGGTTATGCAATGGTTGCAAGTGATGGAGGAATCCTGCTTTCACATCCACAGGATAAGGAAAATATAGGTCACATGACCCTTGATGAATTCCACCTGGATCCAATATTTACAATGATGGATGACATCGGTCATGGAAAAGCGGGTCACATAGAGGCTATAGACCCGATCACCGGTAAAAATTCCATAATATTCTACGAGCCTGTGGAAGTGGGTAATTTTTCATTTATATTATCAATACCAAAGGATGAGATGCTTGCTGATGTTATGGCATTGAGGGATAAGCTCATAGTCATATCAGCCCTAGCCATTGTATTTATGGGAACAATGGGATATATGATCGCCCTTTCGATAAACAGACCTATCAATGAAATCGTTAACAGTTTTAAAAGAGTATCTTCTGAAGTTTCAAGAGGCAAGCTTGGTTCAAGAGCTGATACTGATGTTGCAGTGGACTTTAAAGAGATCCCTGTGGGCCTTAACGAAATTCTGACAACTCTGGAAAATTATTCTGCTGAATTGAAGAAATCAAATGAAACAATGCAGGAAATGAGGGTTGTTATCAATAGCAGTCAGGTAGTTGTATTTTTGTGGAAAATTGAAAAAAAATGGCCTGTGGAAGTTGTATCCGAGAATATTACACAATTTGGTTATACAGTAGAAGAATTTACTTCAGGCAAACTGCTGTATGGGGATATAATTCATCCGGATGATATTGAAAGAGTGGAAAAGGACATAGATCAATTGATTTCAGATCATATTACTACCTGTAACTTTGATAGAAATTACAGAAATAGATGTTCATCTAAAAGACCAAAATATTTTACTTCTGAATATAGAATCATAACCAAAGAGGGCGATATCAGGTGGGTTGACGAAAGAACATTACTGAGAACCGATGGTCAGGGAAATGTCACTCATCTTCAGGGAATAATCCTGGATATAACAGATAGAAAAAAAGCTGAAGATGCCCTTTTGAATATTGAAACCATTAGAAAAAAAGAGATACACCACCGGGTAAAAAATAATCTTCAGGTCATATCCAGCATGTTGTTCCTAGAAGCTGAGCATTTTACCGATCCTGATGTAGTTGAAGCTTTTAAGAATAGCCAGAACCGGGTTCGTTCAATGGCGCTAATTCATGAAGAGATATATAAGTCCGAAGATATGAAAAGTATCGATTTTACTGATTATATCAATAAGCTTGCAGTTTATTTACTGGAAGCATATAATATAGGAAAAGAAAAAATAAGACTTAATGTAGATGTAGAAAATGTTTATCTCAGTATAGATACTTCTATTCCACTGGGAATGATCGTTAGTGAACTTGTATCCAACTCCTTAAAGCATGCCTTTGATGAGGGTGATGACGGTGAGATCACCATCATTCTTAAAAGTGAAGACAATGAATTCATTCTCATTGTTGGTGACAATGGAAAAGGATTTCCCCTGAATATAAATTTCAAAGAAAGCGATTCTCTTGGATTGCAGCTTGTGAACACTCTTGTAGATCAGATCGATGGAACCATTGAAATGAACACCGAACATGGAACAGAATTTAGAATCATATTTAAGGAAATTGACAGGACTTAATATGGTAGATCAATATGACTGATATCAGGATACTTATCGTTGAGGATGAAAACATAGTGGGGCTTGAGATTAAAAAGAGACTCAAAAAACTGGGATATTCTGTTCACGCAGTTGCAAAAACCGGAGAGGAGGCAATCATAAAAACCGCTGCAACTTCTCCAGATATTATTTTGATGGATATTATGCTTAAAGGAGAAATGGATGGAATTGAGACTGCAAGGCAAATAAAAAATCAGCACAATATACCTATAATATACCTGACTGCATATTCAGATGAAGAAACAATCTCCAGGGCAAAAGAAACAAATCCCCATGGATACATACTTAAACCGTTTCAAGAAGATGATATGAAAATCACTATAGAGATGGCACTTCACAAACACAGGATGAATATGGACAGGAAAACAGAACAAGCCTGATCAGAGAATTAAGATCCTTCGAAATTATGTGCAAAGTTGGTTTATTTGGGGATGCCTAATTTAAAACCATAAATTATGATCAGTTATCAGATATGATATATTATTTTTGAATAAATTGAATCAATTGTTATTTATACACCCTCTATAAGATATTTTTATGAATGGAGGGAAATTTAAGAATGGATAAAGGCAGTGATATTTACGATTCTACAAAAACGAACCAAACCTGTGAAAAATCCAGTAATAATATAACATATACAAATTCATTTGACATGGAGTTATTACTGATACCTGCCGGTAGTTTTCATATGGGCTCATCTGTTGAAGAACAAAACTGGTACAAAAATGAGCAGCCGGTTCACAAAGTGAATATAAAAACTCCTTTTTACCTTGGCAGATATCCCGTTACAAATAAAGAATGGGGTGACGTAATGGGAACAAAGCCATCGTCTCGTTTTATGGAAGATGACAAAGCGGTTAGCAAGGTTTCCTGGAATGACGCCCAGCAGTTTATCCAGAAACTGAATGAAATGGAGAACACTGATAAATACCGCCTCCCCTCTGAAGCAGAATGGGAATATGCCTGTCGTGCAGGAACTTCCACCAAATACCATTTCGGTAATGACCATCTATATCTAAGTGAATATGGATGGTACCGTGACAATAGTGATCGCGGACCAAAACCGGTGGGCCAGAAAAAGTCCAACACCTGGGGCCTTTATGATATGCATGGAAATGTCTGGGAATGGACGCAGGATGTATATTCTGACAATTATAAAAATGCTCCAGATGATGGCAGTCCGGTAGAAATCGGAGAAAGTTCATCTAATGTAATGAGAGTCCTTCGGGGAGGGAGCTGGCAGACTTCAGCTGCTGGATGTAGATCTGCAAGCAGGTTTTTCAATCCACCGGATGTTCATCGCAGAAGTAGCAGAATCGGGTTCAGGATCCTGATGGATAGAAAAAGCATGGAATATTAATTGCATTAAAAAAGTATTCGGTTGTTAAAATATGAATGCAGATAATCCAGATAAAGAAATGTTTAACAGACAGCAAACACACTGGGAAAATGTGTATACAAAAAATCAATCCATGTTCGGAGATGATCCAAGTATTCCTGCCTGTAAAGCAGCTGAAATTTTCAAAAGAGAGAACATGACCAGGGTACTTGAACTGGGTGCAGGCCAGGGGAGAGATACCATGTTTTTTGCAGAGAACGGATTTGAAGTATATTCCCTTGATTATTCCAGGCCTGGTGTTGAGTCAATCAAAAGGAAAGCACGTGAAAGTGGGTTGATTAATTGTGTAACAGCTGTTCAGCATGATGTACGAAAACCTCTCCCCTTTGAAGACGAATCGTTTGATGCATGTTTTTCCCATATGCTGTACTGCATGCCATTGACCACATCTGAACTTGAATCGGTTTCAAAAGAGATCTGGAGAGTTCTCAGGCCAGGTGGGATCAATATATTTACCACACGACACACCGGGGATCCCCAGTATAGAACCGGTATTTACAGAGGTGAGGATATGTGGGAAATTAGTGGTGGATTCATTGTTCATTTCCTGAGTAGAGAGCGGATAAAACAGTTGTCAAAAGGTTACCAGATAATTGATATAGAAGAATTCGAAGAAGGAAAGATTCCAGGTACAGACAAATCAAGAAAGCTCTTTAAAGTAGCTATGAGAAAAAAGAGTTAAATAGTTAACATACCATGAATTCAATTACTGTTTTTTTGCCCCATTTAATCTGGGTTAAAGTAATATAACTAAATCCATATATGTGGGTTACTACTTCAATACTAAAAGGAGGTTATTTAACTATGAGTACACAGGAAAATTTAGAGAATGCTTTTGCTGGTGAATCCATGGCAAACAGAAAATATCTGGCCTTTGCAAAGAAAGCTGATGATGAAGGTTTAACCCAGGTAGCTAAACTTTTCAGGGCAGCTGCAGCAGCAGAGACGGTACATGCTCACAATCACCTTGACCTTATGGGTGGAGTCAAAAAAACCAGTGAAAATCTGCAGGAAGCAATAAGCGGAGAAACATACGAATTTGAACAGATGTATCCTGAGTTTATAGAAGAAGCCCAGAAAGAAGGAGACACTGAGGCCGTCTGGAGCTTTGATGTGGCAAACAAAGTAGAAAAAGTTCATGCTGAACTGTACAAAAAAGCCCTGGATAATCTCGGGAACAATGAAGAAGTTGATTACTATGTCTGCAGTGTATGTGGAAATACTGTAGAAAATGAAGTTCCAGACATGTGCCCAATATGCGGAGCCCCAAAATCCAAATTCGATAAAGTGGAATAAAATCCATTTTATCTAATTTTATTTGCCGATCATTTCATTTGCAGCATTTTTGAGCGAAAGTAAACTTTTACCAACATTTATAACTTATATTTTTCCATTAATATTATGAGTTTTTTCAATGGAAACGATTCCTGCTGTAACATTTACTCTGGTCCATTGAAAAATAGTTCAGAGTGCAGCAATTCTAATCAGAAACTGGTTATTGAAAAGCTCAGTTTAGAGAGTGATCGCAAAAAACTGAAAAAACTGGGCAGAGAATCTTTCCCATACCTGCATGGAATATTTCTTGATACAACACCGCATACTCTTCTTGCAAGATACAATGGAGAAATAGCAGGCGCAATTGTGATGAAGCTTGCAGAAATTACACCTGATGAGAACGTTGGTATCATATCCTGGCTTTTTACATCTGGAGATGTAAGAGGTGCAGGGATCGGAGAGAAACTTGTACGAGAAGGTATGGAATATCTAAAATCAAAAAATTGCAGCGCTATTGTTACAGCTGTTGATGGTTATAATACAAGTTCCAGCAAGATATTTGCAAATAATGGTTATGTGATACAGAACGGTACAACTCTGATTAACAGGTATGGATTTAAAGGTTATCTGAGGGTTTGGACAAAACTCAAGTATTATTCAGAGATCGGCCACTTCTTATGGGTATATGGACTTCCAGAGCCGGAAAATAGTTCAGGGCCAATTACCTCCTGGCTGGCAAACCTGACAATTATTTCGATTGCTTTCGTTGTCTCTTACGGGCATATTCAGGAACTGGCCAATCTTTATTATGTTATCCTTGCAGGAATATTATTTATGTCATTTCGCTATATTCCGTTAAAGATTCTGACCATGATCAAAAGTGAACAGTGGATCTATAGGGGATGGCACAACGGATATCTCTTAAGCCTTATAGTAGCGATCATATTTGGCGCCTTTTTCCCCATGCCTGGTGCTCAGTATCCTGAAAATATAAAATGGAGCTACCGGGATAAGATACAGTATCTTGGGACTGCATATATTGTATCCTCATTACTGATGGTGTCAACTCTGGGAATTGTTCTGGCTTTCCCCGGGTTATTCAGTGTCGGGTTTATACACAGTATTTTGTTTGTGGGTATCTCATTCCTGATATTTGATATTCTGTTGATCATGGCACCATTCCAGTGTTATATGGGAAGAAGAGTATATGACTTCAGCCGTATTTCATGGATAGGAATTGCAGCAATTGCAATCATAGTATTATTTTTATTCATGACATCATATCCCTGAATGGATAGCACATGAGTTATGGAAAAAAACCTGAATATCTATGTATTGTATGATATTGGAAAAGGATACAGTTAATCAAAAGTCAACAGGTACAGCTAACCTGTAGAATTAAATATTAAAAAAAGCAGGAAAAATCACCTGCTGTATAAATTGTATATTAGTATATGAAGAATTTATATCATATATCTCAAATCAGAACTTTCGTGCTGGTCTGTGATTCTGATAGCATTCTCTGCAATATACTGGCCTGTCTGAGTCCGGTACAAAAGGCACCTGAGTTGTGTCACCACAGTCTGAGCATGTTGCTGAATGCAGTTCTCTTTCCTCACGGTTGAAGTTGCCGCCTCTGCGCTGGAATCCTTTGCGTTCCATTTTTATCCTCCCTTTAATTTATATCAACAATTCAAAACAAGCCACTCATTAAAATTCAGATTAAAATCTTTCTTATTCAGGGAGGCGTTATGAACTTTGACTGGCTTACAATAGAAGTTTCCAATATATATAGATATTGGTAGTTGTGGACTTACAGAATGAGTAAACTATAGCAACTGCAATGCGTATACCAGCCGATAAAGTTAAGCAGAAAAAATACATTTCAGATATGAGGTGATGACCTTAAAGTCAGACCGTATTTTGGATGAAATCCGTAAAAATGAAGAAATTCTCAGAATGAAAAAAGAATATCCAGATCAAAAACTTGCAGATATCATAAAGGAAGTGGGATTTGAATGTGAGCTCTGTGCAAAATGCTGTACATCCAGTTTCAATGACCATGTATTTCTTCTGGAAGAAGACAGGAAAACAATAGAAGACATTGATCCCGAAGCTCTGGTTCCAGCTCCCGGATTTGAATTGTGTGATCAGAAAGGACGGTTCTACACATGCGGCTATATCTTACAAACAAAACCAGATACCAGCTGTGTTTTCCTTGAAGATGGATACTGTCAGATATATTCTCAGAGGCCCCTCATCTGCAGAGTATACCCCTATATGCTCCATATGGAAGCAGATGAGACAGGACGGATGGACTGGAGACAGATTAGTGGCTTAAATGAGCATGGATATTACCATACTGAAATCGACAGCATTGAGTGTATGAAAATTGCACAGGATACTAAAAAATACGAAATAGAGTTTCAGCAGCATATGATAGATTTTCTGAAAACTGTCAGGAAATATTTCAGGGATAATCAGCTTCGCCATGTCCCGGCAATGTACGACAGAATGATGAGAGCATATCAAAAAGGTGAAGATATTGAGGTTATGGTATTCTGCAATAGTTCATTCAAAAAGCATGTAATCAAAATTTGAACTACACTGATACTTACATTTATCTCTCCCAGGAACCGGTAACTTTTCCATCTAAAGCCAGCTTACCCAGTATTTTTTTTGTATTCCTGCTTATCTGTGAAGGCTGTGATCTGCAATATCCTGTGCCTGGAAGTGGTGTAAAATGGTGAGCCCGTACCTTTCCACCTCTGCTGCAGATCCATTTTATCAGATCTATACTCTGTTCCTGATCATAATCAGTTTCATCAGGAAGCCCGACTATAAAATCAACTACCGGAGATATGGCATGATCAATACACCTCTCCACAGCAATAACAATATCATCTACATTATGTCCCCGGGACATTTTATTCAACATTCTCGGACTGCCAGACTGTGCACCCATATTAATGGTGCTATTGGTACAATACTCAACAATCAGCTCAAGTGCCCTGTCTGTAACAAATTCAGGCCTTACCTCTGAAGGAAATGTGCCAAAATAGATATTTCTGCTATCCAGGCTATTGAGTTTAGTCAGAAGTTTCTCAACCTTATCATATCTGGGTGTTATACCATCACTGCCATATGCAAATGCATTGGAACTTGTAAACCTCAGGTCTGAATAGTGTCTGGCGCATTTTAGAATTGAGCTGATGCTTCTGTGTCTCATTTCATTTCCAAATAGATTGGGTGTCTGGCAGTATCTACAGTTCCAGGGACATCCCCTGCTGATCTCAATCGGGGAAAAGAGGATCTGCGGATCAAAACATGGGTACCTGTCCAGTTCAACCTGATCCCTCTGGCCTGTATAAAAAATCCTCCCATCTTCAGATCTGCAGGCAATGCCCTTCACATGCTCCACACTGCTACCACTGAGAAGGGACTGGACAAGATGTGGAAGTGTATCTTCGCCTTCACCTATCACTACATAATCAAAGTATTCCAGTGTCTGTTCAGGTTCACCTGATGGATGGGGGCCACCTGCAATAAATATAGAATCGGTCTTCGCTCTTTTAACTTCATCGAAAAACATTTCAGACTGCTTTGTTGAAAAGCTATAAATCATAATTCCGTTTTCTGGCTTTGTGCTAAAGCAAGCACCTTTAATTAGCGGAGCAAGTGCTGCCAGACTATATGCACTCTTTCGGTTCCATCTGAAATGTATATCCATCTACCTATTCCAGAACCATGAATTCTATTATAACTTTTCGCTGTTCTGAAAATAAGGATGGTTCAAACAATTGTAAAAGGTACAAGTGTAAAGCATGTAATTCCCAGAACAAAAGTAACTATTCCGATAAACTGTCTGGTACCATCCAGACGAGATTCATCATCCAGTGGTGACGGATGTCCTGCTGCAGCAAAGAATGAAAGCAGTATAGCCCACATTACCCATATGAATCCATTGCTCTCCATAACATAGGTTACATAAACACCCAGCAAAAGTAGCACAAAAGGAGTTATGGAGGATATATATCTTGCTCTATCACCAATCATTGCACGGATTGCATGTCCACCATCAAGCTGACCTGCAGGCATCAGGTTAAGTACGGTAATAAACATCCCTACCCATCCTGCAAATGCTATTGGATGGATTGTTTCCCCTATAACACCCATTGAATTCATTATTGCTGTAAACAGGAATGGAAGCTGGATCTCAATCATGCTTCCATCCTGAGGGGTTACTGAAACCGGCTCAAGGGAGAGGCCAATTACAGTCACTATAACCGATGCAATCAGACCAATAATAGGACCCGATACTCCAACATCAAACAGCGATTTTCGATCAGGGATAGGACCCCGATGGCTTATCATTGCCCCCATTGTACCGATAATTGTCGGGAAAGGGATAAAATAGGGCAGTGAGGTATTCATTCCATGTATCCTTGCTGCCACATAATGTCCCATTTCATGAGATCCAAGTACAGTCATGATAGCAAGAGTAAAGGGAAGACCTTTAATGATTCCTGCAGGGTCATTGACAAAGTCCACCCCATACATAGCTGAACCTGCAATCATGGTTGTAAAAAAAGTAGCCACTGCAAGAACTATATTGATCCAGACCCTCTCCTTCTTTTTTTGAACAGGAGAGATCACCATAATGTATTCACCTGGTTCATAGGTGAAACTTATCTGGTAGCCCTTTGAATTGAACACATTCCAGAGTCTACGGTAAATAATATTTATATCGAGAAGAGGTGTTCCATACAGATAGATAGTCTCATCTGATCTGTTTACCTCGTATACCTTAAACATTGAGTTAATCTCTTCTAAATGAGATGACAGTATTTCATATGAGGTTCTAAAAGCAACAGATGGATTTTCAGTAACCCTGTTATTATCAGACATTTTTAATATACAGCTTTAAATATTACCTGTTATTTCTATGTAACCTTCAATTCCATTTACTTTCAGAAAATCACCATCTTTGATCGTTTCATAAATATCAATACCTGGCCTGTCAACCAGCGGGATATCTGAAATGATAGCACCAACTGCAACAATTGGTTCAGATTCAAGATTTACCATAGCAGCAGGGGCAAAACCATTCTTTTTCAGCTGATACAGAACATATGATCCTACAGTTGATCCTTTGCCAGAGGGAAATACAAGTACCGTGTCTTTGATACATTTCCCATAAAGTTCATGATCTGGATCCACAATGATACCGGTCTCTGGATCCACATTCCCGAGAAATGATATCGGATCGCGAGACACCAGCGCAGTGCCCTCACCGGTTCCTTTTGAAATGCTTCTACACTGTATCTTAATTGGAATCACCTGCCTCTTCTATACATTCCTCAATAGACGCATATCTTGCCTTCAGCCTGCACATGCCAGGAACATAATTGAACGCTTTCCCGGAATTCACAGCCATGCACTCATAATTTTCACTTGCAGGTGAGACCACCATGCAGGTATCACACATAACTTTTGCTCCACTTTCTTCAATCATATCCACAATATGGCTGTACCTCTCTGCAACTTCCCTTGAGACACATATCCATAGTTCCTTTTTCAATCTCCTGCCTTCAAGAAGATCTGCTATTTCTTCAAGTTCTCCAGGAGAGCAATGAGGACATCCAATAGCAACGATATCACACCTGGACCTAAGTTCTGATGTACTGTCATAAACTTCCTGTATCTGTTCCTTTTCTATTGTGATATTTTCATCAGGCATTTCAAAATGCATATGGCCGATCTCAGGCGTAACGCCATCTACATGATACAGAGCCACTGAACCTGATGCTGCCATTGCAGCACCCAGCGATTTGAGATCATCGGGTTCAGGTTTTGAACTTAAGAAAAAAAGTGGAACTCGATTTGAGATTAGCTTTCCTGCCACATACCCAAGAGCTCCATAATCAGAACCTTTAAGATCGGATTCAACATTGACTGATACTGAAGGAACACGATTTTCATCCAGATGGAATCCATAATTAGCGGTTTTGCCAATAAGCGCTGCAGAAAGGGCAGAAGGCCCGCCTTCCCGGTTAGTCCTGGCACCTATTACTGAATTTGCATAGGAAACTGCAGATGATTCACTCCATGCAACATGATCTCCCATGTTTAGATGAAATCCTTTAAGGTAATAAGGAGTACAGGTACATTCCGTTCTTATTCCAAGATTCTCATATGCTCTTATTATTTCATTCTGTTTCCGGGCAAAATTCTGGGAAATACCCATTTCACTCCATTTTTCAAGATCCATTCCTGCCGGATTTAATATCGAGGGAACCCTGACCTTTCCTTCCAGTGAGGAGATCCATTCAAGGCCTGCATCACCAATAGTCTTGTAGGATACACCTGCAACCTGGGCACTTTTTATTGGGATTAGTTCATCGGCTCCGTATATATCCCCAAGGGCAACAAGAATTTCCATGGCTTTCTCAAGAGTGAGACCATATTCTCCCTGCATTATTTTCTCTTCTTCCTTTGTAAGATGCATTTTTTAATCACACTCTGGCATCTTTGCCCTTTCAAAAATATCTGCCTTGCTAAGAATTTTAGTTGCATCAATTCCGATCTTTGTTGTAGTGCCGTCCTCTGATCCCATGGGATCAAGTGTACTGCCCCTAACACCTGGAATGATCATTATATCACGGTCTCCCCGTACACGCGTGGCAATTGCAAACTCAATATCATCCGGATCAAATATATCAATATCTTCATCCACGATTACCACATGCTTGAGGCTTGTGTGTGCTGCAAAAGCAGCCATTATTGCGTTCTTGCCATCCCCTTCGGTCTGCTTATCAATCTGAACAACTGCATGAAGATAGCAGCAGCCCCCTTCTGTAAGAACCACATTTTTTACAGAGGTTACCTCCTCCACAGATCGATATATTCTGGGTTCATAGGGAATGCCCATCATAAGCAAATGTTCAGGACCTGCAGGCATTATACCATGATAGACAGGGTCCCTGCGATGCATTATGCGGGTAATATGGATTACAGGCTCTTTTCTTACATGATCATATGTTCCGGTAATATCAACAAACGGGCCTTCATCCACCTTTTCATCGGGATCGATATACCCCTCCAGAACAAACTCAGCATGGGGTACTTTGATACCATTACTGCATTCAAACAGTTCCACAGGTGAGCCTCTGAGTGCAGATGCATACTCAAATTCCTTTCCTGCAGGAACTCTTGTAGTCGATGCAAATGTGATCACCGGATCCGCACCAATGACAATACATACCGGTAGTGGTTCATTTTTCTGGGAAGCCTTTTTGTGCATCAGGTATGTATGTCTGGGAGGTACAAGTCTTGCTGCCAGTTTATTCTTTCCTGCAACCATGAGCCTGTGGATTGCTGCATTCATGACTCCATCATATTCAGCTACAACAATCCCTGCAGTAATATAGGCTCCCCCATCCTTTTCAAAATGAGTCATTATGGGAAGGGATGAAAGGTCCACCTCATCCTCTATTACCTCCATTGTAGGAGATGTATCCACAATTCTGATTTCACCTTCAGGCTTTACGGTGGATAGTTTCTGTATTATCTGTTCCTTTGGCACATTTAACATTGCAGCCAGTTGTTCCCTGGTACCCAGCAAATTCATGACAGCTTTCCTGTTGTTAATATCATTAAACAGAACTGCAGATTTTTCCCTGCTTGCTATCACTGGTGCCTGGAATCTGGGAGAAACCGATTTATTCACTTCAACCAGCATCTGATCCTTCTTAAGCTGGTCAATAAAACTCCTGTAACTCATAGTGCACAGTATTAAATGCCAGGAAATATATATATTACTCCATCAGGACAGATACGACATTGATGATATACATTATCAGATGTCTCAATATTACAGATAAACCTAAAGCTATACATGGGGGTATAAAATGAAAGCAATTATATTTGCAGCTGACGGATTTGAAGATCTTGAACTGTTTTATCCACAGCACAGGCTGAAAGAAGAAGGAATTGATGTAAAGATTGCATCTATGCAGAAAAACAGGATAACAGGAAAACATGGATATACATCCCATGTGGATCTGAGATTTGATGAGATTGATCCGAAGCTATTTGATATACTGGTAATTTCAGGCGGAAAAGGGCCAGAAAAGATGCGTCTTGACATGAGTGCACTGGATATTATAAAGCATTTCTTTGATGAACAAAAAGTAGTTGCTGCAATCTGCCACGGACCACAGATGCTGATCTCTGCCCGCGTGATCAAGGATAGAAAAGCAACATCCTATATTGGAATAAAAGATGATATCATAGCTGCAGGAGCAGAGTATCTTGACCAGGAGGTTGTAGTTGACAACAATCTGATCACTTCAAGACATCCCGCAGATCTATATGCATTTGGAAGGGAGCTTGTTAAACTGATCCGAAAGCCAGGGATAATGTAACTTCACTTTACCTGCCAAATAACAGAGTAAAAATTATATTAGATACACCATTAATCTTATTTCCTGTATGAGTAGCAGGCCATAGATAATATGTTACAGTAATATATCACACCAGGTCAGCAATATAAATGCAAAAATATTAATCATTAAAGACTGAGATAATAAGTTAATGGTGTACGGGCAGATGACAGACAAAGATGATACTGGATCTGAATATGAGAAATTTATAAGCAGAGAGGCACTCATCTGCTTTGTGGTTATCAGGAGAAAAAACCGCATCTGTATTGAACCCCTGAAATATGACTGGCAGGGGATGAGCAGTGCAGGATCTGAACTTGAATTAAATTATGACGATGAAATACTTGCAGTTATACCTGCACCTGAGAAGAGTTATGAGATAAAGGGACTTGTAGAACATGATGACAGCATCAGTGACTGTCAGGTATGGGGTGAATGGGTTAGCTTGGGATATGAATTTAAAGGTGCAACATATCCTGACTGGAAAAAACTATTAACCAGTGAACGTACAAAAATAAAAAATTCAAAACATATGGATGAATAACTTATTAAAAATATGTTGTCGACTCCTCATTTAGCCTCATAAACTGTTTTTCTTTTTCCGCATCTGCTGCACATAAAATATTTTTCACGTACATTTGATGAAAACTCGGTGTGACCACCTTTTTTCTCCCATCTGTGAAGACCTATCAGACACAAAATTCTGGAAATACCCATGATTTATCCCTAAATGTATTATACAGAACGGATATATCTTTTTGCCGGTAAAAAAGATAAGTAAAGAGCAGAAAATGAAGAGACTGAATGATTATAAAAGTCTCTCCATATCCTCTTCAACTGTAGTGTTCTTGGTAATATTGAACTTATCTACCAGTACATCCAGAACAGCCGGGGAGACAAAAGCCGGCAATCTTGGACCAATTGTCATGTCCTTTACTCCAAGACTTAGCAGTGCAAGCAGCACTGCAACTGATTTCTGTTCATACCAGGCAATGTTGTATGAAATTGGTAGTTCATTGATATCATCCATTCCAAATGCCTCTGCCAGTTTCTGTGCAATTACCACCAGAGAATACGAATCATTGCACTGTCCTGCATCCAGTATTCTGGGAATGCCATCAATTTCACCCAGATCCAGCTTATTGTATCTGTATTTAGCACAGCCTGCAGTCAGTATAACGGCACTTTCAGGGAGCTGCTTTGCAAATTCAGTATAGTATTCCCTTTCTTTATGCCTTCCATCACAACCGGCCATTACAACAAATCTGCTGATCTTTCCGCTTTTTACAGCGTCTATAACCTTATCAGCCACACTCAGAACCGCATTATGTGCAAAACCTCCCATAATGTTTCCAGTTTCCAGCTCTACAGGAGGCTGACATTCCTTTGCCTGCTCAATCAGCGCTGAGAAATCCTTGGTCCCATCTTCCTTCACATCAATGTGGCGGGCACCATCATATCCAACAATACTGGTGGTATAAAGCCTGTCAAGGTAAGAGCCCTTTGGGGGAACAATACAATTTGTTGTCATCAGTATTGGACCATTGAACTTTTCAAACTCCTCTTTCTGCTTCCACCAGGAATTTCCATAATTACCTACAAAGTGATCATATTTTTTAAAGGACGGATATGCATTGGCAGGGATCATTTCACCATGGGTATAGATATCCACACCACTACCCTTGCTCTGCTCCAGAAGCTGCTCCATATCCTTAAGATCATGACCACTTATCAGAATACCAGGATTCTTACCGGTACCTATATTGATCTTTGTAGGTTCCTGATGACCATACGTACCCGTGTTTGCACTATCAAGAAGTGCGAGGGTTGTGACACTGGCTTTTCCGCACTCCATAACAACTGCAGTCAGATCTTCTGCTGTAAGGCTATCATCAAGTGTTGCCAGAAGCCCTTTCTCAAAGAAACGGAATATTTCATCATCTGTATATCCAAGCACTGCTGCATGGTGAGCATATGCAGCCATTCCCTTCATCCCATAGGTAAGAAGTTCACGCAGGGACCTTATATCCTCATCTTCTGTAGCAAGAACACCGACGTTTTCATCATTAGCAATCTCATCAGGTTTTACAGTTGCAGCTGAAGGAATGTCAGATCCCAGATCTACATTATTCTCATCAAGTTTCTGTCTGATCTGTTCGCGGATACTGAATCCTTCTTCAATTCTTTTTTCAAATGAACCTTCACTGAAATTGGTATTGGTAAGTGTTGCAAATAGTGAATCCAGTATAAACCTCTCAGCCATTCTATCATTTAGATCATGTTCTCTGGCTTTAGAGTTGTAAAATGCAATCCCTTTTAGGAGATATACCAACTGATCCTGTAAATTAGCTACATCTTCCTGTTTACCACACACTCCGACTTTTGTACATCCTGTTCCTTTAGCTGTTTCTTCGCACTGAAAACAAAACATTTTAATTCACCCTCTATAAAGTATATTTTTTATATTTACTATTATATGTATACCCTTTTATATAGATGATAGTGTCATATAAGATACTATGAAAGATTGTACCTTATATAAAACAATGGATATAATAGGCAAGAGATGGACACTCTGCATATTGCTTGAATTGTATAAAGGAAATGAAAAGAAGCAATTCAATGAACTGAAAAATATGCTGGAAACCATTACTCCAAAAACCCTCTCTACAAGACTCAGAGAACTTCAGGAGCATGGTCTTGTTAAAAAGGAGGTTGAAAGCTCACAAACACCTGTTAGATGCAATTATTCACTTACTGAATGTGGCAGAGAGTTTATTCAGGTAATCGATGAGATCAAAAACTGGGGACTTCGCTGGAAATTCGATAACCAGGAGTGCAGTATGTCGGATTGTCGATTCTGTGGTATCGAAGATGTCCTCTATACTAAGTAAGTCATATAATCTGATACATTAACCACATGCAATAATCCCCATATATGGAAAACATTATCAATCATTAGCAAGAATAATTAATGAAGGGATACTGAGTTCCTGCTTCCAGGAACAGGGGGATTAAAATGCCAAAACTTGCAATTGTTTACCTGAGCACTCAGGGAAATACCATGCTGATGGCAGAGGGTATTGCAGAGGGTGCCATTTCAAGAAATATTGATGTTGAGGTCAGGAGTTTCTATGAATGGAACCCGATGGATGCTGCATCTGCAGACGGTATTGCTGTGGGGTCGTCTACATTTAACTATGCAATGCACCCTCCGATTCAGAAGTTTCTGGATCAGATGCTAGAGACAGAGGTTAAAGGAAAAATAGGAGCAGCTTTTGGATCATATGGATGGAGCGGTGAAGCTCCTGTTATGATCGCAGATAAAATGAGAAAGGCGGGAATGAATGTCATTGATCCTGTCCTGAGGATACAGTACAGGCCAACTGAAAAAGATATTGCAGAATGTGTCCGGCTTGGGAAGGACCTTGCTGAAAAGATCAAACACAATAAATGAACAGGTTTCATACAATAGTTAAACAGCTGACATACAACTAATAACAATTAGCAGATGAAAGGATAATGGTGATTAAATATGGTTAAAATGCCAGATGAAGTAATTCAGACACTTAAAAAACAGAATCCAGTTCCTGTTGCTACAGCCAGTCAAAATGGCATTCCGAATGTAGCCCTTGTAGGTTTTTTGAAGGTAATGAATGAAGAAACAATAATGATCGCAGACAATTTTTTCAACAAGACCGAAACAAACCTGAAAGAAAACCCAGAAATAGCTATAGTGGCGTATGACGGATATACCAAAAAATCATATCAGATCAAAGGACATACTGAAATAAAGACCTCAGGTCCTGAGTATACAGCAATGGTGGAATGGGTCAATTCTGTTATGCCTGATATGCCAAAGAAGGCTGCAGTTATTGTTCATGTTGACGGGGTATATAACTCACAGCCGGGACCAGATGCAGGAAAAAAAATCGTATGAAGTATCAGTATACCTCATCTCTTATTTTTAGAAGTTGTTTTGCATAGTATTCAATGAGTTCCCGCTTTACAAGTCTGGACAGCCACCTTTCAGGAATTGATCCTGCACCATAATAGGCTCCTGCCAGCTGGCCAAATATGGCACCTGTAGTATCTGCATCTTCTCCAAGATTTACTGCCATGAGACACCCTTGCTCAAATGACCTGCTTCTATAGAAGGCCCACATAGCAGCTTCCAGACTATTGACAACATACATTGTACCTTTTATCTGGGGTGGCTCTTTGATTTTGAATGAACCTGAAGCAATCACTCTGATTTCATTGCACAGAGGATTTTTCTGCCAGTATTCTCTTAAAGGGTAATAGCAGCTGGAGAGAAGTGCTTCTTTTCGCACCCCCAGTAGTGCACCTGTTATAAGCGCACCCATGTATCTGCATGCATCAATGGCAATCCTTGAATTGTGGGTGGTTTTTGAACTCTTACCAGATAACTCTATTGCTTTTTGTGGATCCTCTGCAAAAGCCAGGGGAACAGGCGCCAGTCTCATAAGGGAACCATTGGTAGGCATTCCATCGTGAACAGGAGCAACTGAGAATCGCTCTTTTTCAAACAACTCAAGGCTTCGGGATGTGGTGGGACCTATGCCAAAGCATTTTCCGGTGCTGCTCAGGTAACCTTCCCTGTACCATTTAAGATACCTTTCAAGCTGATCCTCCTGATCAAATCCCATTTTTTCAATAAGGCTTTCTGCAAGGCATAGTGCCTGGGAGGTATCATCTGTCCATTCTCCCGGATTCAGGTTAAATGACCCACCACCGGTCATATCAAGGATCGGATCAAAGTTACCAGGTGGTTTTGACTCAACCGGTGCACCAAGAGCATCACCAGTTGCAAGTCCCAGCAGGGAGCCAAGATATCTTGTTTCCATTTTCATAGAATCATCTATATTCAGGATTTGGATGATCGAATCTGCATCCTGCATCCCATTTAGATCTCTGGTTCCCGTGTGCAGGAATACCACCCAGGTCCTTCAGAATCCGGGCCATATGCATAAGGTTCCATGTCATAAAGGTTGTGTTCCTATTTGTAAAATCATTTTCCGGACCACCTGAACCTTCATCCAGATAGGAGGGTCCCGGACCAATCTCACCAATCCAGGCCGCATCTGACTGTGGAGGTATCACATATCCCAAATGCTGCAGAGAGTACAGAATGTTCATTGCACAGTGCTTTGCACCATCCTCATTACCAGTAATAACAGTACCTCCAGCCCTACCATAGTAAATGTACTGCCCATTTTCATTCAATTCACCTGATGAGGAATACAGTCTCTCCACAACCCGGGTACAGACAGAAGATTTATCCCCAAGCCAGATTGGTGTTCCCATGATCAGAATATCAGCATCCATTACCTTTTTGAAAATCTGCGGCCATTCATCAACCTCCCACCCATATTCCTTCATATCTGGATAAACCCCTGGAGCAATCTGATAATCAACCGGTCTTAATATTTCAACCAGGACTCCGTTTTTCTCCATAATTGCCTTTGATTTATTCAGAAGACCTTCAGTATGTGACAGTTCAGGTGATCTTTTCAGAGTACAGTTCAGGAACAGAGCTTTTAGATCATTGAATTTCATATTCATGCCACTTCTTTATTTGGATGATGACGCCTGGAAGGCAATTTCCTCATAGGGCTGAATAACTACAAAACCCTCGCCTCTGAATTTCATCTGTATCGTTTCACCACTTGCTCTTCCAAGAAGTGTTTTCATAGAGATATCAGTTTTCAGCTCCGGCATCAGATTACCAGACCATGCAACTGTGGCAGTGGGGTCTGTGAATACAGATTCATTACCTGTAACTCTCAGAGTAAGAGGATCATAATGGGTTGTAATGGCAACCATGCCCGTACCTTCAAGCCTTACATTAAAAAGGCCGCCGGATACCATACCAGTAATTTTTTTCATGAGCTTGATGTCCCAGTCAAGAGTATTATCAAATGCAAGCAGGTCATTACCATTGACAACAATCGACTGGTCCTCAAGATTTATCACCGAAACCTTCTTACCCATGTCTGCCAGATAGAGTTTTCCTTCACCTTCAGCCCTGGTAAGAGTCATCCCTTCACCTGTCAGTGTCTTTTTCACCAGTTTACCAAGTCCGTGCTCTAAAACACCTTCCCGGGAAAATCTGATGTTTCCAAAATATGCAACCATTGACCCCATTTTAGTCCATACACTGCCATCAAGGTTTATCTCAAGGAATCTCTCCCTTTCAAGCCGGACCCTTTCATCTCCATCTCCTGTTTTTCCGGTAATATTTACAAATTCTTCTATTGAATATTTTTCCACAGTATAACCTCTATAGAAGTATATTTTAGTCCCTGTTTAAATCTCTTTTTAAGGAAATAGTAATAACAGTACCAATGGTGATAACATCATACCACAAAATCAGTTTTACTGGTTCCATAAGGAACCAGCAATACCAATTCTTTCGGAAAAAAAGATCCCAGAGTCAATTTTGTTAACCATGAGGAAGAAACATAGTTAACTGCCAGCTCAGATAGCATATACATAAACTACCTGAACTGATATAATGGTGATTTTTTGAATAACGTATGTTATCTAATAACATAATATATCTATCTTAATTCGATATATGCAGATTATGCCAACAATATCCCAATAAGTTCATAACCCATTTACGGATTGTGAAAATAACAGTCTCAACTATAATCAATATAATAATAAATTTATACAAAAAGAACAGGTACTTTCCTGAAATGAAATTGCTGTTGAAATAATATAACTGGAGTTATAAAATGAACATAATCCCGTTACTTGTTTTTTTCAGCTTTATATTTTACATATATTTCAGCATACACACTCTAAAACTTGATCCAAACAGCAGGCTCAATCAGATATTTTCGGTCATGTGTATAATCATGGGAATCTGGGCTTTTGGTTACACATTCATGATCCCTGCAGCAACTGCTGAAACTGCTATGTTCTGGAGAAAGATATCAGCTATTGGATGGTGTATCATATACAGTTTGATACTGCATTTTTCACTGGTATTGACTGGAAGAGAAGATATATTGAAGAGATGGTGGACTTACCCGGTAATATATTCTCCAGGAATTTTTTTTGCTTACTACTATATATCAGACAGAGGAATGTCCATCCAGAATTTTGTAGAGACTGATCTTGGCTGGACATACCTGTACTCAATCAATATGGGAATTCTTGACTGGGCATTCCATCTGTACTATACCATATATGTACTTGCAGCAATCATTCTTATCTGGCAGTGGAGTGGAGTAGCTAAGTTCATGCGTGAGAAAAAGCAGGCATACATTATTGTTTCAACTTTTGCAGTCGTATTTTTATTCGGAGTTATCACTGACAACATACTGCCCATATTAGGCAAAGCTGTCGTTCCTCCGATTGCAATAGTGTTTACCCTTATTCCTGCATATGCGCTCCATTACTCGATCAGAAGATACAGATTCCTTGCAATGTCCCCGAAGAATACAATCAATGACATAATTGAAAATATGTCAGACGGTCTTCTGTTACTGGATGAAAATGGAAGAATAACAATGGCAAACCCGAGAGCATTGAATCTGTTAGGGTACAGTAAAGTGGAGATTATAAGCAGGCCTATTGAATCCATTCTTGCAGACGCGAATGCATCATCTATCTATTCAATTAAGGATGATAAAAATAAAAACATTATCCAGAATCTGGAAAAGGAGATTTTGACAAAGGACAATACAAAGTTATCTGTCCTGATCTCAGCCTCATTGATAAAGGACGATTGGGGAGAACTGCTGGGAATGACATTCATCTTCCATGATATAACAGAACGCAAAAAAATGGAAGAAATGCACCTGAAAGAAGTTCATCACAGGATCAAAAACAATCTTCAGGTCATAGCCAGCCTTCTGAATCTTCAGTCAAGAAACTTTGAAGATGAAACTATAAAAAGTGCTTTCAGAGACAGTCAGAACAGAGTTCGCTCAATGTCCCTTGCACATGAAAAACTATACAGGTCTCCTGATCTTGCAAGTATTGAAGTCTCAGATTACATAAAAAATCTTACAGACAACATTTTCCAGACATATTCTACAGGAAATAACAGGATAAAGCTGGATATCCAGGCAGATAAAGAATATCTCCAGATCGACAAAATAGTACCTGTTGGACTTATTTTAAACGAACTGATCACAAATTCTTTCAAGTATGCGTTCCCGGAAAATGAAGAGGGGATAATATCTATCAAATTTGTCATTAAAGGGAGCGAATATATTCTTGAGGTCAAAGACGATGGAATCGGGATGCCTGATAATTTTGATATTGATTCATCTTCATCCCTGGGTTTAAAAGTAGTGAATATGCTGGTACAGCAACTTGAAGGTACAATAGAATATAATATTTCCAGTGGAACCGGGTATATTATAAGCTTCCCCAATAACTGAGTGAAGAATCAGCAATTAACTCTGCAGTCAGACCGGTTGGCGTGAATGAAAGCATTTGTCCATAACTTTTCAGCAATATATAGAGTATTTACTTACTTTTTGAGGGGATAGTCTCTATTTACCACGAAGCTTACACCAACCGGCACAAAATAATTGAACTCAGGATAATATATATTTTTTGAAAATATAATACATATTAAATAAATTTTATCTTCTGTGATTATTTCACATAATAATTATTTAGGTTTCTGCAACAAAATTCGGTTGCCCAAAAATATATATGCCTTTTAAACAATGTTGTACAGCTTCAGTGGAGAAAGGACCCATAAACCATAACCAGATCACTTTGAAAATCGGCAGGTGCAATAAATTGAAAACCCTAACAGAAGAACTGCTAAAAACACACCTTCACGGAAATATGCAGGTATTTCGACATCACATCTATGAATACCAGAAAGGTCTCAGGCACCTGATTCTGCACACAACCAGTCAATGTTTTGAAGATGAGATTATCAGCCTGCTTGAAAAGAAGAGAATAGACTACCTGATACAGCCAGCTTCCGGAAAGAAAATAAATGTATTTTTCGGAGACCGAAGATGCATTGAAGTACTTAACCGGATTGGAAGAAAGAATCTTTCACGATTCACAGATGAGGAGGATTTCATACTTGGAATAATGCTTGGATATGACCGTCTGAAACAGTGTGAACGATACCTTGAACGGAAAAATAAGAACGGAATAATTGAACCTCTCGTGGGATAATTGAATTCAGTTAGATTGGAATGATCATATTGTAAGGCCAGTTCAATTTAGTGCAAATCTGGGATCAGAAATTAAGATCATGAGAACAGTCTTGATCTTTCTCAGTACTCCCTCTCCCCAAATATTGCAGAGCCTACCCGTACCATGGTGGCACCTTCTTCGATGGCAACCATGTAATCATTGGACATGCCCATTGATAGCTCCTGGATGTCTATGTTATCCCTGTTTTCCTGTTTCAGCTCATCGAAAAGGGATTTCATCTTCCTGAAATATGGACGTGCCTGTTCAGGAGATACATAAGGGGGTATACACATGAGCCCTTTTACACAAACATTTTTGAGAGAAGCAATTTCAGGTATAACCTGTTTTATCTCATCCAGTCCCAGCCCATGCTTTTGCGGTTCATTGCCTATATTGACCTGGAGAAAAACCATCTGTATTTTATCAATAGCCCTGGCTCTTTTATTTATCTTCTTTAACACTTTCATGGAATCTGCAGACTGAATTACATCAAATAGCTGGACCGCTCTTTTGACCTTATTGGTCTGTAAATGTCCTATAAAATGTACCTCACATGGCAGGATCTTATCGCGTTTTTCCTCAAATTCCTGAACACGGTTCTCTCCTATGATGGTAACACCTGCCCTGATGGCTTCGTTTATCCTTGCAGGCTCAACAGTCTTGGTGACACAGATAAGAGTTGCATCTCCAACCTCTTCAAAGATCCGTTTTACATTTTCATCCACTGACATTATTTATCCCAGGATCATGTTCTGATTATTGTAAATACATATTCTCAACTGCTTCAGCTCTCAGCAAATTTAATGCTTAAAGGCAATAAGGTTATTGGCCGGGTTGTCAGCGGGTATGAGAATGAATCTGAATTTGTTAGCAATGATCGCATAGAAGTAGTTAAACAATTATTCTGTAATGGGAATCATAGATATGATAAGACAGGATGGATATCTGTTAAAAGAGCTTAAAATTGAAAATAAATAATAAAAGGCTTTGAAATTAAAAAATAGGTAAAAAATAGGAAGTTTCAGGTCGTATACTTAAAAACAATATCAAGCCTATACCCCTATTAATTGCATTATATAGAGATAATACTTAAGATCATGGTCCAGCCATCTATAGATATGCTTGGGGATCAGTTCATCCCCATGTGTATGGAGAGCTAACTGATTCATATATATATTCGATTAAAATAAATGACAACAAGTTTCTTCTGGAGATATAAATATTTGTAGATATCATTAAGAATTTCATGCTGATTCTTCATTTATGCATCTTCAATCTCCATTTCTGGTAAAAAAGATATTAATTTAATCCCATCCATTTCTTTTGGTATACGTCTATTATTACCAAATGTAACAAAATCAAAGCCTTGTTCATTAGGTGCATTCCAAGCAACAACCACATTTCCTTCTTCAATACTCTCTCTAATTTCTTCTAAAATCATTGTTCGTACTTTCACAGAATAGTTCCCAATGTACACTCCAGCTCTTATTTCTAGTAGCCTGACTGCCAGCCTACCTCTTAATCTATCAGGTATATTTTCAGTTACGATGACCAGCATCGCCTATCCCCTCTTTATTTGGAATCGCGGGAGGAACTGAGTCAGATGGTGTCTTTGGGATGTCAATATCTCCGGCTGCAAGCACTTCTTCAATCGTTGGTATTATTTTTTTGAGTAGTCTAGTTTCTCTGAAAGAGTTTCTACATTCCAATCTAACGGCTCTTTCATAATTAGAATGGTTTTCTGAAGCTATTCTAAATGCAATTGGTACAACAGTTTCGAATTTGAAAAGGTCTGCTATATCATAAACAAATGAACGTGGTTTGCCTGTATGAATAAAACCAACAGCTGGAGAATATCCTGCTGCAAGGATTGCAGCTTCTGTGACACCATAGATACATGAGGTTGCTGAGCTTAAACATTTATTTTGAATGTCACTGTTATCCCAGTTGTTGGGGTCATATTTACGACCTTTCCATTCAACACCATATTGTTTTGCAATAATTTGATAAAGTTTTTTTACACGAGCAGCTTCCATGCCTCTCATCTGTTCTATACTATATTCATCTGGAAGAACTTCGTTGAATCTTATGGAATACATTTTTCGAACTACTTTTTTTCTAAGCTCTTCATCCAATGCAAGTTTTGCTTGATACAATAAACGGTCTGCTCTAGCACCACCCGGCTGTCCTGCTGAATAAAGACGCACACCAGCTTCTCCAACCCATATAAGTAAACACCCAACATCTGAAGCAAGAGCAGCAGCTTTATGTGATACTCGCGTCCCAGGTTCCAGCATCAAACAAGCTATGCCACCTACAGGTATTTGTACACGTACTCCATTTTTATCTATTAGTACAAAAGATCCGTTAATTACATCAAGCTCTCCTTTTTCAAGAAAAAGTAAAGAAAATCTTTCTTTTATCGATATAGGTTTTGGTTTGCGTAGCATTCTACCGACCTCATCGAATTGGTTTAACTAACATGAGGCCACATCCAAAGCTTTTTGCTGGACCAATACCATTAAACAATGCATTTGTGAAAGATTCCATGTCTGTAACTTGAATCATACCATCAAAATCAAGTGTACTAATTTTAATTTGGCCACTACCTTTAGGTTTTTTGAAATTGTGGGTCTGGTATCCATCAGCTCTTACGTTTCTCCAATCAAAAGTAAAGCCATTTTTGAGACCTTTTTTATTTAGCCACTCCAAACCTTTTTCATGTGCAATTTCTGAAATCGGTGGAAGTTTACTACTATTTAGTTTCTCACTTTGAAGCCTATATTTTTCATCCATCACCACATCATGTCTTTTTTGTTTTCCATTTTCATCCCTCTTAGTAACAACCGGATTGGCCCTGAGTGAAAAAAGAAAATGTTGACCAGGATTTATTTTTGGATCATATGTTTTTACATCAATATTGAAATAAGACAAATTATTAGCAGGAATACTCTTTGAAACTACGTAAAAAGTAGGAACATTCCTATTAAATTCATAGCGGTATAAAAAATCTCTCTTATCGTCTGGCTTTTTTGAAAAGAGCGACCAAACAAGTTGATGTATACTATACGTGTTTTGCAGTTTATTCCAGACATCTTTATCAAAAACTTTGTCCGGGAGAATTTCTGCCTTTGTCATATACATGTTTAATTCTCCATATTAACCATTGCATAATATTCATTCCTTCTAGAGAATTGCCATCTTTTACGACTGAGTATCTCATCATATTTGGAGATTACTTGATCCGAATCTATATTTTCATCAGGATCCTCCCAATAAAATCTACAATTTTGAGATGAGTTTAGCTCTGGTATAAAAATTCTATCTCTGAAATCGGTGATCAATAGCGCTTCTTTCATATTACTTGCTGAAACTACCTTTGGATCTAAAGGCAGAGATAGTGGACAGGACTTTCTACCGAGATATAGGTTGAAACTCGGGTTATTTAGTTTATCGATTAACATTGAAAATGGGTAGGGTGGCTCCTCACTCTTTGAGGATAAAATAATAGTATACAGACAGTCACTATAATAGTCCCGTGTAGAGATAATGGTGTTCAAATTATTATCATCCGTTTCTAATTCTTCTTTTCTTGAAGAATGAGTCTTTTTACTTTTCCCAGGTACTTGAGATGTGTGATAGTCTCGCAACATATTTCCATGAGAATTTACTAAAACACCATAATTGTAAGATGAATTTAATTTTAAATGAGCTTCATCATCATCTCTATCAATGCCCAAAGCAGCTGCTAGCAACCCAAAAATTGCAGATTTTGAAGGATGGTCAAACGTTGGTCTGTGTGTACCTATCGCAATATCTCCCCAAGATGCTATTGGTGCATATATCCGGAAAATTAAATAATCTTTCATTTGACCCAGCTCCACTTTAAATTAGTTACTGATAAAATCCATTAGTTCTGACATATTGCCTTCACCAGTGTAAACATTCATCGTCTTAACTTCGTCTGCACATGGGCCATACACTTGATCCATCTTCGCTTTTGTAGTTTCCAATTTATCAATAGCATCCTTCAGCATGTCATCACCAGTAATAGATTTTAAGTATGACACTGCCAAACTCCGTGGCTGTTGATTTCCTTTTTCTACCATCACATAAGATGCATAGGATCTTGAAGCAAAGCTATTTTGTTTACCAGTGGGTGAAACTTTAGAAGCAGCTTCTATCAACGCCTTTAGAGAGTTGGATACTAAATTCTTATCACCGCCTAAGTTTGATTCCAATAAATCCTTATCAACACATATATATGTATAAAATAAACCAGAACCAAACTCATTCTCTCCAAGGTGCCCCGATCCCATGTTTTCTTCACCTTTGTTCAGGTCGTCAACAGCAGTGAAATAGTCATCTTCAACGGCAACTTTGTTGGCAGTGATGGCATGAGATACTTGAACCGCAGCTTCTGTATTATACATTGTATCCGATGCAAGCATACGTCCAAACATCGCAATATCAACTGCCGTATGCTTTTGTTTCAATAAATCCAGTTTTTTAATATCTTCTTTAGAAGGTTTTTTTTGTTCTTGGGCTATTTGTGACATTAATTCATCTATTGATGTTATTTCTTCTGGGCTGAAATGAGCAAGTTGCTCGATCTCCAGTTCAGCAAGTGGATTATTTTTATTTTCTTTTTTGATTTTTCCAAAAACATCAGCAATTGCTTTTGCCCATTCTTTTGCTACACTTTCCTCTACAGGATTGTTAACCTTATCGGAGTTAAAACCGTTATTTAAAAAATCTTTTAGTGTGAAGCCATTTGTTAATGCTTTGAAAACACTCACACCCATACTTTTGGTTCTAATTCCGATATTTCCATCAAGTTTTTCTTTGAATATATCAGATGTTCTCCATGCTCTTTTTAGACTCTGCGAAGATATCCTCAATCTTTGAGTACCACCCATTATAGCAGTTTTTGGTCTCCCAAGATCATCTCTATTAAGATTGGAAGGAGGATACGATACTAAAGTGTGTATTTGTACAAATTTTGACATTTCTAGATCACCTTTTTTTTAATTTGATAATTTGTCATAGTATTCAAAAGCCCAGTTCTTTTTAGTAATATCATTCCACCAATAGATACTATTAGCAAGATTACATATGTTGACATTCCCATTCATGAGTTTTATTAACCTAACAAGATAAATGAAGAGTTCTTCTCTTTCATCGATTGTCAAGACCCTTCTAAACCTCAGTTCACTTACTTTTGGTTTTGAGCCATCTTTGGTTTTTGCCATTTGACCTGCAAATGTGTTATTAGTATCATTTTCTTTGACATGAGCTAAGACACCTGCAAGAAGTGCTACTGCTCTTTTGTTCTTAAAACCTAAATTACTTAGCTGGTGCCATAGATAGTGATAAGATGGAGTGAATACAACCTCGCTCAGGTCGTGGCATCTACGAAGATTAGCTCTATCCGCTTTTCTGTTTTCCAGGTCCTTCCACCACTGAATTACAATTTTACAAACATCTTCTTGTTCTAATGAACTTTTCATTTTTGTCAATTATTATCACCTCGAGCAAGAACTAATCAACTTATGTTGATAGACCTAAAGCCTTAATGACTTGTTTGTTCTTTTGAGAATTATAATTTCTAAGATTACGGCGAGAAGTAGCTACTTTTTTAGGGTTTACTATACTCTGTTGAGCCGGATTCGTATATTCATCAAACAAATTCAAGGATTGCTTTGATAAGTATTTGAGCCAATCAAGTTTGACTTGGTTAATAAGTGCTTCATCATCACTTTGTTTTGATATAACATCAACAAACGAGTAGAATTCGGCTTCTGTCCTATACCAAAACTGCGAATCTATATGTGATAGTTCACCCGAGCTACTCGACTTTGGTACTATGGCGTTTTTAACACAACTTCTTGTATTATTTTTTATCACTTCAGCACATGTAACCAACCTTTCAACAGTAATTTCATATTTCTTTCTAATGTTTTCATTTACAGTTATAAGTGGCATGGTGCTTTCATACCAACTACGTACTTTCATATTATCAAAATCAAAGCCAAATGCCCACAGTCTAGGTGAATGCTGAAACACTTCACTTAAATTTCTTGGTCTTTTAAAGAACTCATCGACCACTAAAGCGGGGTGATATGAATCACTACTATCGTGCTGGACTAGCCCTACCCAATATCTATACGTAATACCGCCTGGCTGTGGATGTCTTGGGAGCAACTGTGACTTTTCTTCACGATGTGGAGATAAAGTATGTGCCCAATTACCTTCATAATTAACACCATAGTTTTTTGTAATGTATTTTGTGATTAAACTGTCACACGATTCACTACAAATATCACATTCACCATCTTCTCTTTGCTCAAAATCAATCTTGATTCTTCGAGGCATCCCCCAATACATTTGCTTTGGGCTTACATCCATAGGTGTTGTGATTACACCAGTTCTTGGTTCACTTGTCCTTGTAGGCCCCATCCAAGGAAAGATATCTGAGAGATCTGTGTGACTGACATCTCCTAATTGAGTAAAGTTATCTTCAACAACAATATTGAGCCAGACATGGTGCCATAAATTCTCGCCAAGTATGAGAGTAGTTAGTGGTCCACCACCTCTTAATGAAGTACGGTGACCGGCACCACCAGATGGTGCATTTAATTGTAAATTGAAAAGTGCCATAGCACAACATGTTGGACACATCTTGGTTACACTATCACGCTTTAGAAAATGATCTGCATTGTTTTTTAAAGTATTGTCTCCAGGCATTTCCATTAACAGAGAATCTACTCTGGATTTTTTTGAATCGATATTTAATTCATAATCTTGCATGAATAAACCCGACCCATTTTCATCAAAGTTGAATGCAGAAGAAACTGAAGAAAACGATTCTTTCAATTGTTCAGGTGTAGGAGGTCTTAAAAAATGTTTTCTCCACGTTCTATCATCCTTTGGAGAAATGGTTGTTTGAACCAGTCCAATCAAAAATTGCATCATAGAACCATTAAAATCGGGCCGTGGAGTATTTATTGAGACTATAGGATTAGTTTCAATATTAGTTGTAATCTCCCATGGTGCAATTTTTTCTGCAGTACCATCAGCTCTCTTTACACCAATCCATTTATCGTAAATTAAATTGAATGTCATAGTTTTATATTTCCTTCAATATTTACTTGTGTGTAATCCTGTCTTTGCATCGTATATTAGCTTCACTTTCTGACGATTTTGGTTCTCTCCAAAACCTAGCCACATACCGTCTTCCTGCAGTTCCATAGGTATAAACAAACTCCATTTACATTTATCTTTCATAGAATTTTTAGTTTCATCAATTAGTTCATTTATCTCCTCAGGATAACTAGGATATTTAACACGAATTGCGCTTACATTGACTTGGCTCATCTCCCAGGGGTGTCGGGTTGAACTATTAAGTGGTAATATCGCACCGTTTACTAATTTACCTAACCTTAAAGTTATAGAATCACCTAAGCGCGTTGGTACGACCGTATCATCGATCCATTGAGTACCTGTACGATCATATCCCTGAAATATTTTTAAAGATCTCCAGACGGCCATTGATTTTTCAGCCATAGTTTCGCCATAAGCATTCCTATCCACATTTAACAAAGCACTGGGGATGCTTTCATCTGCATTAGGTCCAAAAACACCTTCTATTAAGTATCTGCTATCTCGAGGAATATGCATTTCTTTCATTTCCAAAAGCAACTTTGCAGTAAGCCAAAGTTTACCATGTGTTTGATATACATAGCAACCTTTTGAAAACATACCAGAATACCAGCTATCAGATGCATCTTCTGTCGGCCTTGGGGATAATATACCCAATACTGGAGTTTTTCTAGAATCTTGCGTAGCAATATTACCATTTAAATCACGTTTGTGTCTATGTAACCGACCTGCCCTTTGAATAATAAGGTCAATTGGAGCCAAATCTGTTACCATATAATCAAAATCAAGGTCTAGTGATTGTTCAACAACCTGCGTAGATATTAAAATCTTACCAGCCCTCTGTTTATTACCACTGTTTTTGCCAAATGTCTCGAGTACTGACTCTTCAATTTTGAGTCTATCTCCCATTGTGAATCTTGCGTGGAATAAAATAACATTCTCGTGACCTATACAGTTGGCAATTGAATTATAAGCATCTATGGCATCATCTACTGTATTTCGAATCCAACAGCAACAAAATCCATTATTTGAAGCATCTATTATACTTTTTCGAACATGAGTTTTATCATGGAAAAATTCACATGAAACAACTCGTTCATTTTGAGATAAGTAATCAACTGGTTGTTCTTCTGATCCAGAACTTGATATATGTGTAACCAAAGGGTACTCGATCTTAGACACTGATTCAAACTCATAGCCTGCTCCAGTAGAAAACGATCGGACCAAATCATTTTTTTGTTTTAGCGGTAATGTAGCTGATAAAAGAATTACACTTCCACCCAGGGAAGCATGGAAAGTGAGCAAATTACATAACAATTCATGCATATAAGGATCATATGCGTGGACTTCATCAACTATCAACACATTTCTAGATAAACCTAATAGTCTTAGAGATTGGTGCTTTGATGGGAGCACACTCATAATAGCTTGATCAATTGTACCAACCCCAACGTCAGCTAACAACGATTTTTTTCTATTATCTGCTATCCAAGCAGAACATTGAGCTGAAATGGTTGATTCTTTGGTATTGTTCTCACCATAAAAATCATTTTCAGTTTTATTTGGTCCTATAGTATTTCTAAAAATTTTTGAGAGATGACTTTGTCCGTGTGCTAGAACCAGTGATGGATTGGATATAGGCTCATATATCTTCGAATAAGACTCGTATAATCTTTCATACATTGCATTAGAAGTAGCCATTGTGGGTAACCCAAAAAACAAACCATGTAGCCCTTCTCTAATCATTAACCTGTGAGATAAAGAAATTGCTGCCTCTGTTTTTCCACTACCTGTAGTATCTTCTATAATGAAAAGCTGTGGACCATTTCCAAGCTCCATCTCAGAAACAAAATTTTGCATTGGGGTAGGTTTTTTGATATAACCAAACAGGTGATTAATTCCACTCTCATGAGATACCTGTGATGGACATATCCCCGAATCTTTTAAAGCTTTTTTAGAGGCAGGTAACGCTATCTCAGTCCAGTATTTTTCTAAATTCATTATTGATGAATTATAATTAAAATATGACTCTGACGACCCTATCCAGTCACTGACTACTGCAAGGCCAGATAGAAGCCAAGAAGTTTTTTTAAAATATCTTTCCAAATCTTCAAAGATATCTACATCCCCACTATTTGAGGTTAGTGAGCTAAATCCATTTTTGAGTATAAGTTGGGATATTGACTCAATATAAGAAACTGCCATTTCCTTGTCATCACTGGAGAACAATTCATCATAGTTGATTTGGACTCCATTGTTTATATAAATAGGAGGATAGCCATGATGCCCAGTAGTAGCACGCAGCCACGGTAATATCAGTTCATTCCAGTCAAACTCATCATAGATTGTTTTATCAAGTGATAATATATTCATTTTCCACAAATCATTCCATAAGCTGTTCCATAGATGGTATCCTAAACTGTCATGTCTTATTTCATAACTTTTCTCAGAGCTATAACCTCTCAATTTTTTCATAAGATGAGGTTGTAGTGACTGGAAATTCTTAGAAAATTTACCGATATCATGAATTGCAATATAAAATGTTATAAGGCAAATCAAATCGTCGTCTTCTATTGGTAAATAATTTTTAAATTTTTCTAAGAAGATCTTGTCATTGTGTAATAATGAATTAGCAGTTGCTGCTACATCAAGACAATGATATGCTAACAAGTGGTAGTTAAATTCTTCATCAGAACCTGTTCTGAATTTTCCCCAATTATTGTAAAAATTCACTATTGTATCCCACTAGATAAATAACTTACATTAGTAATTTTTATGATAGTATATCAATTTTTTTATTTAGATTAATTTTTAGTTTGTGTTATGATTTTGTTATATCTACATACGTAGGTAATCTATCCGGTCTACAACAGCGATTTATAAAAACTGCGGATTCATCCCCACGTGTGTGGGGAACTCCAGAAGGGATTCAGGCCGTTCGGGGGAATACGCGGTTCATCCCCACGTGTGTGGGGAACTCTTCAAAGAATTCTATAGGGTTAAAAACAAGTGAGGTTCATCCCCACGTGTGTGGGGAACTCATCTGTTGAATATGTTACTGTTCGATTTACTGCGGTTCATCCCCACGTGTGTGGGGAACTCATGGTCTGTGGAGATGATGGTGAGAGGAAGGTCGGTTCATCCCCACGTGTGTGGGGAACTCAGTGCCAGCACTCTCATCCACTTTCCAATACCCGGTTCATCCCCACGTGTGTGGGGAACTCCCTATTTTAATCTCATCTTTCATTATTAAAACCGGTTCATCCCCACGTGTGTGGGGAACTCTCGATCAGACAGGGACGGATGCAAGTTCTAACTGGTTCATCCCCACGTGTGTGGGGAACTCATCACCCCTAAGCGTTTTAGTACTCCCTGGTAAAAGGTTCATCCCCACGTGTGTGGGGAACTCTGGGACAGACTTTACACAGTTCAACCCGTTAACGGTTCATCCCCACGTGTGTGGGGAACTCGTTGAAGGATTAACTCCGAATCTATCCGCTACATGGTTCATCCCCACGTGTGTGGGGAACTCTTTTTCCTCAACACAAAATAACCACATGGGGTCGGTTCATCCCCACGTGTGTGGGGAACTCATTATCATAATCATTGAACCAAACCGTTTTAACGGTTCATCCCCACGTGTGTGGGGAACTCGGTCCTGAATTCGCAGGTATCATATATTGCATCGGTTCATCCCCACGTGTGTGGGGAACTCATCCCGCACATAAACCCGTTGTCGCACCCGCTCGGTTCATCCCCACGTGTGTGGGGAACTCGATTGATGCTATCGATTTCTTCCCCGTTGTGTCGGTTCATCCCCACGTGTGTGGGGAACTCTCTTTATCCCCCATGGGTGCATAATGTGACCACGGTTCATCCCCACGTGTGTGGGGAACTCTCTTTCAGCAAGCCTTCTTTTTGCTTCTGAATCGGTTCATCCCCACGTGTGTGGGGAACTCATATTGCTTCAGCAATATCTAAACCAATATTTCGGTTCATCCCCACGTGTGTGGGGAACTCTGGTAAAGCAAGGTTTTGTCCAAACTTTAGTCCGGTTCATCCCCACGTGTGTGGGGAACTCGAATTACTCATATCGGTATCAAATAAATTATACGGTTCATCCCCACGTGTGTGGGGAACTCTGCATCACCATACCACATCATGATATGCCCGACGGTTCATCCCCACGTGTGTGGGGAACTCATCTAAACTCAAACCTACTCGTTACGATTAAACGGTTCATCCCCACGTGTGTGGGGAACTCTTCGCATTATATCAGAATTTGATTTACCTGTAGCGGTTCATCCCCACGTGTGTGGGGAACTCTACCCATCATCAGTGAATCCGTCATCTGGTACTGGTTCATCCCCACGTGTGTGGGGAACTCGTAAGTATATTCGAAGATATCGACAGGGTAAACGGTTCATCCCCACGTGTGTGGGGAACTCCCGTCACCGCTTTTTTGTGGCAAAAACTTTACAGGTTCATCCCCACGTGTGTGGGGAACTCTGGTTCTAAGTTGTCCCATAGTACTAAAAAGCCGGTTCATCCCCACGTGTGTGGGGAACTCTGTTTCTTATATATTTGATTAGAAAGGATGAAGGCAACTTTCTTCCGTATACAGAATTATTGCGTTAAACATACATTGTCATTAACTTCTTTTACGTCTCCATCTATATTATTTTTTACCGAACTGATTTCAAAAATATAAAACAAATTATAAAAAAATTGTTTATTATCACCTATTATATCCTGATTTTGCTGCAATTCTTATCATTGCATTTCAATTTTTTCTGCAAAGTATAAATGCTGTCGGTCAGGACAGTACATATCGAGTTCGATCTTCAGTCTCTGCACTAAATCGCAGCAATACCGGTAAGCTATTCCAAAGTTTTGTTTCAGGATTCTGCATAGCTGGTATGTTGTGATTCCGTCGTATACATATCCTCGCAGTTCACGCAGAATCTCCTAGACCAGTTGTTCTTTGGTAGCTGAATCTGTAACCTTTACATCACAGACTATGTAAGTAACTTTTTTCTCCCGAATTTCTTTAACTATTTCGACAGAATGGACAAATAATATATTCTTTTAGTATCGCTTCATTTTTAAATAACCGCTTTTCAACAAGTATGGTGTTCATGCATTCCGGACATATAGATATTATTTTTTTGCAGGTTGCATTAAGGCATCTTCTTCATCAAAAACTACAGAATGATTATTCAAAATGATACATGATTCGTTCAATTTCAGCAACCACTCTATACACGTCTGTAAGAGTTACTTCATTAAAATCCTTGCTAAAATATCTAACTGGCTAAGATATTTCAAAACAAGTGTGTCTGACAATCCTTCCCCATACAGAACATTTACAAATTCAAAAATTATATCTTTGTTTCGATGTAAATAATCTGCATCAATAATTGTTTTTCTGCAGATTCTATTTTGATTAGATAAATATCCAAAATTAGCTGGGTGAAAGTATTAGGCTTGATACTGTCTTAAGAAGCCTCGGGCGGGATTTGAACCCGCGACCTCGTCCTTACCAAGGACGCGCTATGCCCCTAAGCCACCGAGGCTCATTGTAAGAATAATGAGTTGATTCCACCAGATGTTGCGAATCAATTATGAAGGTTTCGGTTGAAACCGGAAAATGTCAGAGGTTCCATCGCTCATCTACCGGGAAACTCTCTTTTATCCACATGAGAGTATAGCCATGATGCATTATCCGGTATGTTCTTGAGAGAACCTTATGGCATCCGAAAAGATCTTCACCATTATCAAGCCGGATGGTTTCAAAGTCCCTGCGGGTTTCAATTCCATGGTTTCTCAGGATCTTGCCAATTGGAATATCTGCCCTCATCAGATCCTGCTGCATTCCAGGAGGCATTCTTGAGAGAGGAGACATGGATGTGGCATGCACATACTCAACATCACCTGCCATAAGTGTGACTGTACGCAGATTGACATCTTCATCAGGATTTACTCCAAGCACTGATGCCATCTCATTATCAGCCTTAACCACATGCTGGTTCTCTGTGATTACTGAAACGTCATTTCGGGTCATGATTTCAAGAAGGAATGTTACTGACCCGTCAGTTCCTGCACATACCCTGAGGCAGGTGGGAATATCAAACTCCTTCAGTTTTTCAAGAAATGCCATAGGAATTCTTCACAGGATTTACTTGGTAACTTCCTTTTTAGCCTGCTTGACCCGCTCTTTTGCAGAATATCCTGTAGCATCGTCAAGAAACTGCCTGAAACGCTTATTGGTATCAAGTATCAGATTTTCATCGGTAACATCGGTATCAGATACTGTATCCACCACAAGTTTCTTGTTCTCTATCCATACTTCCATTTTCGAGATTGCGCCATAAGATGTCACAAGTCGGTCATCTGTACGTTCTATCTCCGGAAAATTCTCTTCAAGGACTGAATGAATACGATCAATATCAGGACTGTAACCGCGTTTTAGTTTGTATGACTGCATTTTAAAACCTCTTATTACAACCTCTTTATTCCGGATAATAGCTACATATTTTACTTAATCCTTTTGATTTAAAAACAGTAAGCGATCATTTTTTATTCAATTGAGGATATCATTTCAGGAATACCACAGCCATATACAGGTGATCAGAATGCCCAAAAAATTATCATTTGAAGATCTTGTAGCAGAGAAGGAGAAAGAAGCAGAAGATGTCGAAAACATTGAACTTGAGGACATGTACGACCTGATAATACCTCCAGGGACCCCTTCGTACATCATATATGACCTTGTGGAAGAATTCAATCTCGAACCTGTGGACAGGAGAGTTAAGGTCAATATCGTAGACTGTGATGAACGGGATGTACTGGCACTCAGGGGTCAGCTGGAAGATGTCCAGGAAGCTGAACAGATTCTCTACAGAGAATTGAAAGCCTGGGCAGAAGACCAGGAATAAATCAGAAGTCCATATTTATACCGGTAATGGTATCACTGTTAAAATCAAAAACTGTTGCTTTTGAATCCTCATTGAAAATCTCAAGTCTGCGGCTATCATTAATCGAGCCGATCACAGCTGCAGTAATACCTGCATCCCTGAAGATACGGATACATTCTGATGCATTCTCCTCCTTTGCAGTAAGAACATAACCTGTTGCAGGATAGACCTTGAGCCACTGTTCAAGATCAACTGAATCAGGAACAGGAATCCGATCAAGATCAACCATTGCACCAACTTTACTGCTCTCACACAGCATTCCCAGAGTGCCAATTGTCCCGGGGTTGCTGATATCCTTGCCTGCGGTTGCAATTTTTGCCTCACCTATCTTCTGCATTACCATATACATCTCCCTGACCTGGGAAGGATCCTTGAATGATGTTGTATCCCAGCTATATGGTGAGTTGGGGCCTAACCTGCCATCCAGATCATAGGCTGCAATTACTGCATCACCGGCCTGGGCAGTATCACTCCTGATAATGCAATCCTTTTTAGCTATTCCAATAATAGCAACGGATATTGAAGTATAGGGAGTGTCAGGGTGCATGTGTCCACCAACCATGGGCACACTGAATTTTTTAACACCATCGGATATCCCCTTTATCAGCTGCTCACAGGCATCCATATTGTCTGTTGACAGAATATTGACCATTGCCAGTGGACGCCCGCCCATAGCAGATATGTCATTTACATTCACAAGCACTGAAGAGTATCCTGCCCACCATGGACTGGCTTCAGTGATTTTTCCCCATATGCCGTCTGCTGCAAAGAGGATTACGTCATCTCCTCCGATACCAATCACTGCAGCATCATCACCAAAATCTATAATCGTTCCCTGGTAATCAGAACGAACATTTTCAAAAATACGGACAATATCTTCAATTGGCTTCTTTCGGGTAAGACCCTCAAATTCCCTGATGTCGCGGACAATTTTTTTCAGATCCAGACCGGTCATCTCCAACAAATCCCTGCCATAACAGTATTAACTATCCCTTTTTAACCGGATCAGCCTTCTTCTCTCCTCACTCACCTGAGACAGATCCTTTCCAAGAAGTCCGTAGGCATCAGCGCGGCACTGTCTGCAGTGCTTCATCTGGCTTACAAATTCCTCACATGCCTTCTGAGCCTTTGCCCTTTCTTCCGTGGTAGGCGCTCTGAGGGATGAAAACTCACCCTGTGGTATCATCGGAATGATATTCATGATATACACTCCCATCTCACTCATCCTTCTGGCAATATCTACCACATGGTCATCATTGATAGTAGGAATAAGAACTGTGTTGATCTTCACAACAATACCGGCATCCACAGCTGCTCTGATACCTTCCATCTGGCGCCTGTGGAGTATCTTTGCCGCTTCCGGACCTTTGTAGATCTTCCCTTCATGAACTATATGTGAATAGATCTTCTCCATAATTTTAGGATCAACTGCATTCACAGTAACTGTAAGAGTGGATATATCCAGCCTAACCAGATCATCCACCCTATCAGGAAGAGCCAGACCATTGGTGCTCATGCACAGAAGAAGATCAGGAAACTCTTTCTTAACCAGCTCAAGAGTTTCAAATGTCTCATCATTTGCCAGTGGATCTCCAGGCCCTGCAATTCCCACCACCTTGATATAAGGGTGTTCACTTAGCACATTTCGAAGTTTGGAGACAGCCTCCTGGGGGGTTAGAACTTCACTGGTAACCCCGGGCCTGCTCTCGTTGACGCAGTCGTATTCACGTACACAGAACCTGCACTGGATATTGCATGCAGGTGCAACAGGAAGATGTATCCGTCCATACTTGTGCTGGGCTTTTGGATCATAGCAGGGATGATCAGCTATCTTTCTTAGAACATCACTGCCCTCATATTCAGGACATGCTGATATTTCCGAATGCCTGCTATCTCCCTGAACCTTCTCATTTTCTTTATCTGGCATCTTATTCTCCATGAGTAAAAGCAATCACAGTACAATTAAAACATTAAAATCCATCTATAAATTAGCATCCGTTCATTGATATATGTTTTGCAAATGCAAACAGGTCTCATTCAATTGAACTTAGTTCACACCATTTATTATGGCCTTCCCACACCTTTACAGATAGGGGATACCCCAGTTCATTGCTCAGCTTTGAATGGATATGTTCACATATGTTCTCTGCACTGGGGTAATCAAGGATATCATTTAGAAGAACATGGTCATAGGTACTGAGAATATCCTTGATTTTCTTTTTCATGTCATAGAAGTCCATTACCATTCCACTTTCCTTCTTTTCACCTTCAATAACCACTTCAACCCTATACGTATGTCCATGCACAATCCCACATGAATCATGAGCAGGCAGATAATGTGCACTATCTATATGTTCTATAATTCCAAGTTTCATTTTACTCATTAGAGACACCCTAGCATTTTATGAGTCTGAGGTATAATTCTTGTATCTACTGTATCAAGCAATCGGTCCTGAATATCAAGCAGTACCCTGACATCAGCAGAGTTTGGACTGTTGGTCACAGGCTGTAAGACCACACAGGATACATAATCAGATATCGAATCCACCACACTGAACAGAAGCTGCATATCAGTATCCCCTGATATCACTATTTTGGAAAAGCATATCCTCTCAGAAGTGCTCCTGAGTTGCCTGAAACACCTGATTGTACTGTCAAGATGATGCTCCAGTTCAGATCCAGCCATCTTATCTATGAGTTTTATATCACCTGAGACGTACGCCACATTATCACGGATATTTCGAGCAGCATCCGGGAGTGTCATATTTGATTCAAGATATAGCGGATACGAGGTCTGCATGTGTTTAATAAAATCACTGTACAAAAGGGGCTCACCCCCAGTCAGTGACACTGAATGTATGTTATTGAACCCTGAGATCAGTAAATCAACCTTTTCAGCTGTCAGAGGATTGGACATATATTCAAATACAGAGGTGCCGGGTTCAGGTTCAAACCGGCATTGGGATGCAATTTCCTGTGGAGTGTCACAGTAAGAGCATGAAAGATTGCAGCCAGAGAACCGCACAAATACCTGTCTTGTCCCCACATAGGGACCTTCACCCTGCACCGAACAAAAAATCTCACTTATCGGAGCCTGCATCAGATCACATCCAAAGGTCTTGATTTTCGAAGATCCCTTTCAATATCCTTAAATTCCATACAGTATCGATCACATATTTCATCCATCAGTGAATATATATCGTCTTCTTTGATACCTGCCATTTTCAGGCTTGCATAATGTTCATGTACTATATTCATTCCAAAATGAAATTTCTGGGATACGGGTGAAACACTGGCAATTGATACAGATAGTTTCCGGTCATTGAAAAAGAGATCATCTCCATTGCGTTCTGTTACCAATCCATATCTGGAAAGTATTTCAGATACTATCAGAACAAATAATCTCTGTCTTGCATAAACAAGCTTTAGATCAGTGGAATCAAAATGTTCGCAAATGAAATGTATCATGTCAGGTGACTCTATTGACTCATCTGATACCCTATCCTCCAGATCTATCATATGTTCAATGCTGACACCACATGGTCCCCTGAATGCAATGATGGTGTCATCAAGAGAGCCAGTGTTTTCATAGGCCCACAGTGAAGATATCTGATGGCCGTCATAGCTTACCTCATCTTCCAGAACAATATATTTCACAGATCATACCTCCTGTCAGTTCTGACCATTCAAATTCCCGCATCTTAAAAGAAGAGGATCCTGAACACCGGCGTTCTCAAATGCCATCTTTCTTCTCATACAACTCTCACAGACACCACATGGAGTCTCACCATCATGATAGCAGCTCCAGCTCCACTCAAGTGGCGCATTGATCTCAAGCCCCTTTTTCACAATCTCTGTTTTATTGCAGTCTATCAGAGGAGCTATTACCTCAACTCCGTTCTTTGTGGAATATGATAGGGACATATTGACAGCTTCTAGAAAATAAAGGGAGTTGTCAGGAAATGTTTCGGCTTCCTCGCCATTAAATCCAGTTACTATATACTCACAGTCCATACTCTCTGCAAAGCTGGCAGCTATATTGATCATAACACCATTTCTATTTGGAACCCATACCTGCTTTGCTGAATATTCTACGGTTTCCGGCGAATCGGAAAGAATGTCATCTTCTGAAATATGTGGAATATCCACGTCCCTGTTCACAAGGGAAGTATCAGTAATTTCAGCCAGCCAGTTCAGTTCGATTACTTTACATTCAATATCAAAATGCTCACATATTCTCCTGGAAAATTCGATCTCACGTCTGGCTGCACGCTGTCCGTAATCAAAAATAAGTGCCAGTACAATATCCATATTTTCGTTTGCAGAAGCGGTTGCCACAACAGAATCAAGGCCACTGCTTAATAATGATATAGCTCTCATGTTCCCATCTCATATGATTTGGATGTTGTTGAGCAGGACTATTATTTAACAATAGCGAAATATCGGTCCTGAAGAGACCTGAATATTTTTAAAAAAATATAAATATAAATCTTAGATACAACAACAGTAAATGCAGTTCAGTCTGAAGAAACTGTATTCAGCACTGATACCGGGTTAACTGAAAATGAATTAAATGACAAGTCAACAAACCCGCTTTCATCGATCTCAGTAAAATGAGCACCTGCATTTTCGTTACCATTGGTCCTTTCATCTATGTAACCTTCTTCATCATATTCCAGGCAGCCAGTTGTAAATACAGCACCCACGGCACCAAAGATTATTGCAATAAATATCAGTTTCATGTGCATGATTCGATCCTTCCTTATAATCAGATATCAGGAAATTATACTTCATATATAATATCCCATATATAAACAGGAAGATTATATAATAAATAGTTATTGTGATATTTTTTGAGTGTTCATTCCACAATAACAGTTCCTCTCAAAGCAGTAACTATGCACAAATAATCATGCTGGCCCTTTGATTCAAATGTGTGTGTGAAGGTTTCATTCACTTCTATTATTCCAGAATCAAAATCAGCTCCAAGCAGCCTGTGAACCCTGGGACCTTTGTTGATCCATCTGACAGTATCTCCTTCAGAGATGGTCACATTATCAGGATTTATCGTAAATGATTCAAGGACAATATCCACATATTCATCACCATTGCCATCAGCCGAAGGGATGGTATTATTCATATCATCCAGAGGCTCACCATTATCAAGGCACCCCATTGAAAGAGAAATACCAGTTATGGCCAGTACAAGCAGTACAAGCATTCCTTTTGTGTTCATAATTTACCCACTCCTATTCATATTATTCATAGATATTAGAATGATATTCTGAAAATCCTATAATAAATAGTTATGCTATACGGATTGTAGATAACTGAATTTATTGATGATCATGTTCTCCTTAAGCAATATTTGATCTCTGCAAAATTACTGCACAGTTGAATACATGAATCCATATAATTTGTATCAGATATCCCTTCCGTATCTATTGTCAACAGATTCTTTAAGGTAATTGTCAGATATAAGAATGGATGGTATAACATGAATAATTTCTTCAATCCTGTAATGGAAACAATGCCTCGCAGTGACCTGGAAGCAATGATAGATGAAAGGATAAAATACACTGTACAGTATGCAGCTGATAACTCACCTTTTTACAGAAAATGGTTCAGGGAGCACAATATTGATCCTGCCAACATAACCAGTCATGAAGACCTTCTCAACCTGCCGATCATTTCCAGCAATACTATCAGGAACTATCAGCCACCTGAAACCTCTGACTTTGAATTTAAGAGTATAGACTGGAATCGCATATTCACAATCCATGAAACCAGCGGTACCAGCGGCATCCCAAAATCATTTTTTCTGACATGGGATGACTGGCAGAGATATGCAGAAAAGTATTCAAGAGCATTTGTTTCCCAGGGATTTGGACCCGGTGATAGGGTTGTTGTATGCGCATCCTATGGCATGAACGTTGGTGCAAATACAATGACACTTGCTGCCAGAGATGTTGGAATGACCATTATCCCTGAAGGCAAATGCATGTTTCCGGTAAGAATAATGACCTCATACAAACCCACAGCAATTGTCGGAAGTGTCTTCAAACTGATAAAATTGGCACAGAGAATGAAAGAATCCGGAATTGAGCCTTCAGAGTCCAGTATCCAGAGACTGGTTGTTGGAGGAGAGAGCTTTGCGGAAGAATCGAGGCAATATGTTTCACAGCTGTGGGGGTGTGAGGTCTATAATACCTATGGCAGCACTGAAGGTACCATGTGCGGAGAATGCAGTCAAATAGATGGACTGCACGTTCCTGAAGATCTGGTGCATCTGGATGTATATGACCCGCAGCTCAGGACTTTTGTAGAAGATGGGGAGTGCGGACGTGCAATATTGACAACCCTGCTGCCACCGGGCGCAAGATGCGGCACCCTTCTTCTCAACTATGATACCGAGGACACCACCCTTGTGCATTCAAGAAAGAAATGTGCCTGCGGCAGAACACATATGAAGATCGAGAATCCACAGCGTGAAGCTGAAACTTTCTGGATCGCAGGCAGTCCCTTTAACAGAGTGGATGTTGAGAGAGGAGTTTTTCAGAGAGAGAATATGGAATATCTAACTGGTGAATATGAGGCTTTCATATATGGAGGGGATGATGAAGGGGAGACCATATTAAGAGTCAGTATTGAATGCATGGATTCAATGTTCAAAGAAGCTGAAACCGTAAAAGAAAACTTCACCAGGGCATTTCTGAAACATAAACCACTGCTGAGGAATGCTTTTGATGACGAGGTCCTAAAAATAATCTTTAATTTCACACAACCAGGTCAGCTGGAACTGTATAAGGTCAAAGGAAGACCAAAAAGGGTGGTTGACAGACGATAACGGGGTTATTCACACAGACACAAACTGAAGATGGAAATATATTATAACTGTCATATATACTTTCGAAATAAATATATATCAGAGTCACCAATAGCATATTGATTAATACTTAAAGGGAGTGATCGAGAAATGTTATTTATGGATATAAGTACCTGGGAGCCACATGACAGAGATGAAATATTAAAACACTTCAAGGAACTGAAAGTTCCGGAAGGAATAAAGATCAAGAATCAGTGGGTTGACCTCACTGGGGGAAGATACTTTATACTTTACGAAGCAGAGTCAGCTGAAGCGGTTGCAGCGTTCAACCTTCCATGGTCAGATATCTGCCTCATTGAATCAATACCTGTTATGGAAACAGGTGAATTCATGAGCCTGATGTCAAAATATAAATAAATGAATTAAATGGGAGACAGATGAGATAAAACTCATCTTTTTTTATTCACTGCTTTCCTTCTTTGAGTTCAGGAATACATCCTTAATAATGTCTCCTGCTTTTACCTTGAACTCACCGCCTACAAGTGAAGAGGTGTCATAGCTGTAATTGAAACTACCATCTTCATCTACTTTAATGGTCTGTACAGCCTCAACCACAATTGTTACACGATCCCTGTTATCCATGGCTTTGCCGTCAACTCTTATATCATAGGTGCCAGCTGGAACATCTGAATCTGAAAAGACAGCAACACCATCAGATGCATGGGATGTACGTGTAAACATCACAAACATCTTGACCGTGAAATTAAGATCTTCAACACCTATTGCCTTTACTGTATATCTATTGGAACCTTCGGGGATCTTTACCCTGTCAAATTCATAAAAATACCTGCCTTCATTTACAGGCAACTCCTTCTCAAATGAAACAAGTATATCTATTTCAGAATCAGGCGTACCCTTCCCATAAATTTCCATAAGATCCCCAATACTTGGATCCGGAGGTTTTATGGTAAGTTCTGTAACCGATCCTCCATCCTCATCTGCAGTTTTTTTCCTGTTATCAGAGCCAAATATCCTGTTAATTGTGCTTAGCAATTTCTGGTATCCATATTTACCAATTCCAGATCTCAGTCAGACCACCCCCGTATTTTAAAATATCTCAAGCTTTTTTCCGATATTGTTATGCAAAGCCTTAGTATAAACATAGTTTGCAGTTGCAACATCCTGTATTGCCAGTCCTGTGGAATCAAATATTGTGATCTCTTCATCACTCTGTCTTCCCTGGCATACTCCGGCAATAACATGTCCCAATTCACAGTAAATATCATCCACCTTCATAAATCCTTCTGAGATCGCCACATTCACCTCACCTGAATGGGATGCCTGAGGAACATCATCAACAATGACCTTTGAATGCAGAAGCAGTTCAGAATCAAGTTCCTGTTTACCTTTTGCATCAGCACCAATTGCATTGATGTGGGTGCCGGCCTTTATCCATTCCCTGCGAACCAGAGGTTTTCTAACAGGAGTAGTAGTTACCAGTATATCGCAATCACACACTTCTTCAATATCCATGGTAAGGGTAAATTCACAATCCAGCACAGGTTTCAGATCCCGCTCAAGCATTTCATTTTCTTCCATGTCAGCAGATGTTACCTTTACATGCTTTATATCAAACAAGTGGGAAAGAGCCAGAAGCTGAGTATGGGCCTGGTGTCCTGCACCGATCATACCAATTACATGAGAGTTTTTTCTTGCCAGATATTTTGCTGCAATGCCTCCTGCAGCACCTGTGCGGACATCAGTAAGATAAGAGGCTTCCATCATTGCAAGAGGTGCACCAGTACTTGTAGAATTCAGCAGTACAACTGCCATGACCGTAGGCAGTCCTACCCTTTGATTATCAGGATGTACATTCACAACCTTGACTCCACAGATATCCTGGTTCTCTATAAAAGCAGGCATTGTACGAAGGTCACCATTGTACTCATGCATGTAAAGATATGATTTTACCGGCATCTGAACATTTCCCAGACCATGTTGAAGAAAAGCATCCTCATTTACTTCAATTGCCGACGACATATCCAGAATTTTTTTTACATCTTTTTGATTCAAAAACAGAATATCCATGAAGATTGCACCCATAAAAGGAATTAACTGCGATGTGTATAAATGTTACTACAGATAATTCCGATAACAGAATCATGAGAAATGAAAATGAGAAAAATATCCTGATTAGTGCTGCAGATGATATAAGATACCTGCTAAAAAGAGGTTATCCAAAACCAGGTGCACTTCGATTTGTATGCAATCACTACCGTCTGGACAGTGAATATAGAAATATATTAAACAGGGTAACAGTATCTCCTGATATTGCACAGGATCGTATGAAAAAAAGGACAGAGTGCTGTCAGCTTACAGGAAAAAAAATTGCAGTTGATGGATACAATCTCCTGATAACTGTTGACAGCATGTTAACAGGTCATACATTATGGAAATGCGACGACGGTTTTATACGGGATGCAAGAGGTGCATTCAGAGGATATTCAATAACTCCTGCGACCTACAAAGCCGTGAAATGTGTATTGTCCCTGCTTTCAAAGAATTCACCTGCATATGTGAAAATACTACTGGATACTCAAATGAGCAGGAGCGGAGAACTTGCAGGATACATGAGAGAACAGTTTAACCATACAATCCTGAATTTTGAGGTGAAAACATCACGCAGGGTGGACCACGATCTTAAAAAATGCAGTGAGGACATGATCATTGCTACCTCAGACGGAGTGATAATTGATGCTGCAGCAAAGGTTGTAGATCTTGCAGGATGTATTTCAAAAGATATACAGATAAATCCCGAAAAGATACCTTCTAAAATTCAGATATGTTCATCTAAAAATAATGATCAATATGAATGAGATTGCAATCATAGTGACTGAGCCTGATGACTGGACTGCTTCCTCCCTGATGGATTCTGTCAAGGTTTATGGAGGAAAACCGATAGCTGTAAACCTTTCCACTGTACAGTGCAGAATAGACAGATCCAGTACCTGTAGTGCTGAAGAAATTGATATTTTCAGCATGGATGGAATTATCGTAAGGGATATAGGTTCAGGTACCCTTGATGAAATGGCATTTCGATCAGATATACTGGTTCAGGCCCAGGAGATGGGAATCCCTGTGATCAATTCTCCAGAATCCATACAGAAAGCTGCCAACAAATATTATTCAACCCACCTATTCTCAAAGGCTGGACTCCCCCATCCACCTACAAGAGCAGTACAGGACCTTGACAGTGCAATGAATGTGGTTGAAGAATTCAGAGATTGTATAATCAAGCCGATTTTTGGATATAAGGGCATGGATATTTTGAGAATAAGGAATGGAATAATCATAAGCCAGGATGGAAGAACGGACAGGTCATTGCAGATAGAAAATGTCATGGACAGGATCATTGAAAATAGAGGTGTAGTATATATACAGAAATTCATAGAGAACCCTGGCCGTGATATAAGATGTTTTGTTGTTGGCGGAAGTGTGGCAGGTGCGATCTTGCGCAATGCACAGCCAGGATCATGGATCAGTAACCTGAGCCAGGGAAGCATTCCGGAAAAGTATATACCTTCTGAACATATCAAAGAAATGGCCTGTCGTGCTGCAGAGACCATTGGAACTGTTTTTAGCGGGGTAGATATCATTGAAGGACCTAACGGACCGGTAATACTGGAAATAAATGCCACACCTTCCGGAGCTGGCATATACAGAGCATGGGGTATAAATGTATCAGACCATATAGTAAGATATCTTTTTGAGACCATCAAATAAAATAAATTATCATACCTGGAGAAATAGCATGAGCGAATACAAACAGTGTATTATAATCAGAGATGACCTGAAGCTTTCAAAGGGAAAACTGGCAGTCCAGGTAGCACATGCTGCTGTATCTGCCATGCAGTGGGCTGACAGGGATGCGATTGAAAAATGGAAAAGAGGCGGCCAGAAAAAAGTTGTTCTAAGGGTTGCGACACTGAAAGAAATGTTCGAGCTGAGGGAAGAAGCAAGGAGAAAAAACCTTCCTGTTGCACTTATACAGGATGCAGGTCTGACACAGGTTGAACCCGGTACTGTAACAGTGCTGGGAATAGGGCCGGCTGATGCTGAGGTACTTGACCGGGTCACAGGTCACCTGAAACTTGTCTGATCACATTAAAAAAATGGAGATTCTTCGAATGAAAAAAAGTTCCTGTATAGTATCAATGATCCTTATTATATTATCAATAATTTTTTCAGGATGCATTTCAGAACCTGTACCAAAGATTGAACAGTTCATTGAGAGTACCGGCATTGCCCCACAATCTTCTGAAAGGTATGAACCTGACCCGGATTCATTTACCATTCCAGCAATACCTGAGTACGATCCTGCAAAATATGAGAATGCACCGCAGGCAAATTCCCAGAGACCACCTGGTTTTGAACTTTCCAGCAGCTATTACTACAGACCCTTTTACAGTTCAGGGACTGCGGTTGTGGAAGTATTTATAGAAAACAAAGGTGCATCGCCTGTATTTGTTTATGAGTACGGATTGAGAGCACCTGACAGCAGTATACAAACAATGAAAATTACAGGAAAGACCATAGAATCCGGACAGAAAGAATATCTGGGAATTGCTACAATACCAGTACCTTCCGGTACAGATAATATGTCCCTTCAGCTTGGAATATCAATGCTTGCACAGGATAGGGACGGCAAATGGTATGATTATAACATACGTTATTTTGAAGAGTTTACAGTAGAAATCAGATCAATTCCAGAAAAAGAAGAGCCTATGTATCACACAAACCCACCACATCTCTTCAAAAGAACAAACAATAACATAGAGCCACTTCATCCGGATATAAGAGCAGCATCAACCCTGGCTGCAAGAGAATACCCCGGAGAGTACAATATATATCAGGTATGTGCTATCTTCGATCATGTCAGGAATAATATCAACTATGTAAGTGATCCAAGAGGAACAGATTACTGGGCCCCTGCTTCAGAGACGCTCCAGATAGGGGCAGGTGACTGTGAAGATTATGCAATATTGATCATATCAATGGTTGAATCTGTTGGCGGTACAGGACGCATGTATGTAACCGATACACATGCTTTTGCAGGAGTATATATTGGAAATGATCCAGAGAAGGTCAACCGGATCACAGAAGGTGTCCGGAAATACTATGGAGACGTACCGGTATATTATTCAACAGATACATATGGTTCATGGCTGATTTTGGATGCAACAGCAGGTATATATGCAGGAGATCTTCCGGCAGACGCAGCACCTACAGAAGACGGATGGACCTATATGGGAACAGATACCATCACAGCCATTGATATTGACCATTGATGCAGATATTAAATTAAAGGATGGTCCAGACCAGTTAACCCAGGAAAATACTGTGATTCAAATGCAGGTTTACGATATAGAAAAACAGATAGGAATAGAATTATACTCTACCTCATCCCAGGGAACCGGAGGTATTCTCAGAAAGCTTATCGAGGATTTTCAGGTAAGGGAAATTACAAATCGAAAGGAAGGATTTGAAGGTAAATATCTGATACTTGAACTGACAAAACATAACTGGGATACGCATCACGTTGTCAGGGAACTCTCACGCAGGCTCAGGATCAGCCAGAAAAGAATAGGTTTTGCAGGTACCAAGGATAAAAGAGCAGAAACCACACAGAAAATAAGTATATTTGACCTGAATGAAACTGATATAGAAAATGTTCACCTCAAAGATGTGGATCTAAAAGTGATCGGAAGATCCAATAAATCCATAGGGCTGGGAGATCTTACAGGAAATGAATTCAGAATAACTATACGCAATATTGATCACAGCAAGGCTGAACTAAAAGAGATACTCAGTAGCATCACAATGGAAATCGATAAAAACGGTGGTGTTCCAAACTATTTCGGTATTCAGAGATTTGGCTCCCTGCGACCCATTACACATCTTGTGGGTGAATCTCTTGTTAAGGGAGATTCAGAGGAAGCTGCACTTAAATATATTTCCATGACATTTCAGGACGAACCTGAGGATACAAAGAATGCAAGGAACTTTGTTGCTGATACCAGGAATTTTATAGAAGGGTTGAAACTGTATCCTCACCATCTTCGATATGAAAGAACAATGATGCATCATCTGGTTAATGAACCCGGTGACTATGAAGGTGCTTTCCTGATACTGCCGGAAAACCTTCGCAGAATGTTTGTACACGCTTATCAGTCATATATATTCAACCGGATTATCTCAGAGAGAATGCGAAGAGGACTTCCATTGAACCAGGCTGTTAAAGGAGATGTTGTATGCTTCAAGAACAGTGCCGGACTTCCTGACACATCCAGAACTGAAAAGGTAAGTGAAAGAACGATTGATGGAATAAATAATCTTATCCGGCGAAAAAGAGCTTTTGTAACTGCTCCTCTTATCGGATACGAAACTGAGTTCAGTGAAGATGAACCTGGTGAAATTGAGAGAACAATATTCGATCAGACCGGTGTTTCCAGAAAGCATTTTGCAGAAATTCCTGTCAGTGGTATATCTTCCAGAGGCATGAGACGAGAGATATTGCTCAACGTGAGTCCTGTATTCAGTACTGAAGATGACGAGACGAGTCCTGGCAGATCAAAGGCAATCCTTGAATTTACTCTTCCAAAGGGTAGCTATGCAACAACTGTTCTCAGGGAGTACATGAAAGTACATCCCCTTGAAATGTCCTGAAATGATTGATCAAAGAGTTCTGACATTCATGTCCTGACAGGACATTTCTCTTCAAGGAAAGAGTATTCTGTCATTGACTCCACAAATGCTTTAAACAGGGGTGAAGGTCTTCCCGGCCTTGACCTGAACTCCGGATGGAACTGGGATGCAAGGAAAAATCTTTTTGAAGGAATTTCTGCAATCTCCATCCTCCTTCCATTATTGATGCCTGAAAAATGCATCCCCTGAGACTCTATGCGTTCAATGAATTCAGGGTTTACCTCATAACGGTGCCTGTGGCGTTCAATGATCTTTCTGCTATTGTAGATCTTTTCTGCCATTGAACCCTGTTTGATTACAGCTTCGTAGTCACCAAGTCTCATTGTTGCACCCATATCGACAACATTTTTCTGTTCTGGCAGAATATCTATCACCGGATAAGGCGTATCTGGATCAAATTCGGTGCTGTTTGCTTTTTCCAGTCCCACTACATTTCTTGCAAATTCGATAACTGCAACCTGCATTCCAAGACATAGTCCAAAGAACGGGATATTATTTTCACGAGCATATCTGACAGCGGAAATTTTACCTTCAATTCCCCTTTCACCAAATCCACCGGGTACCAGAATTCCATCATAAGAGGATAGTTCATTCACCAGTGCAGGATCCGTGTCAAATGCCTCAGCATCAACCCAGCATGTTTCCACCCGTGTCCCGCACTCAATAGATGCATGTTTAATGGATTCAGTTATACTCAGATACGAGTCTTCAAGGTGAATATATTTACCAACTATTGCAAGCCTTACAATGCTTTTTACATTTTTCATTCGGGAAACCATATCGTACCACGATCTATCGTTGCCCTTTGCCACAATATCAAGCAGATTCATCATATGTTCTGTAAGCCCTTCATTTTCCATCAGTATCGGAACCTCATAGATATCACCTGCATCATGGGCACTTATCACAGACCTTTCCAGTACATCACAGAAGAGAGAAATCTTTGAACGGGTGCTTTTTAAAAGTGGCTCCTTACACCTTGATACAATCACATCAGGAGTCAGTCCAAGTTGCCTGAGATCCCTTACTGAATGCTGTGTGGGTTTTGTCTTCTGGTCACCCTGAGAATCAATGGGAACCAGTGTCACATGAACAAACACTATGTCGTTTTGTTTTTCCTCCCTGTGCATCTGCCTGACAGCTTCCAGAAAAGGCATACTTTCAATATCACCAACTGTTCCTCCAACTTCCACCAGACATATCTCAGCACCGCTCTCCTCTGCCACTGTGCGTATCCTCTCTTTGATTTCATTGGTAATGTGGGGGATGATCTGAACAGTCTTTCCCAGATATTCACCACGCCTCTCTTTTGAGATCACAGACTGGTAGACCTTTCCGGTAGTTATATTGTGTTCCCTTGTAAGCTCGGTATCAAGAAATCGTTCATAATTACCCAGATCCAGGTCGACCTCTCCACCATCCTTTAAAACAAATACCTCTCCATGCTGGAAGGGGCTCATTGTACCTGCATCAATATTTATATAGGGATCGATCTTGATGGCAGTTACCCTGTGGCCCATATTTTTCAGGTTTCTGCCGATGGATGCTGCAGTAATTCCTTTTCCAAGCCCGCTCATTACTCCACCGGTAACAATAATGTATTTCATAGAAAACCAACTACCTCATTAATTTGAATTAAAGAAATCTGATCAGAACGTATGATATTATAGATGTGAATACTATTGAAAGGAAAACTGCCTGATAAAAAGGAGACAGTAATCCAAGATCTGACTGATAAAGAAGATATAATAATATAAAGGCAACGCTTACAGCCGAAAAAATAAGTACGGATTTTAAAAAGGCACCATCAGAGAAGCCAGAAACAAAACTGGAATAAATGCCGGATAAATTCATGGCACTGCACGAGCGCATTCCGGTTGCACGCTGATGTGTGCCTGTGAACTCGGGTTCGTCTTCATCATCAACAATATAGATCTCATCACTTACTGAAAAACCAATATCCACTCTAAAACCAGCTTTCCTTGATCCGTATCCAACGGTTACATATATCTGCCCACTGTTCATAAGTCTGCCACCTGGAGGTATGCGTGCAATAACAGGAACATATTCCTCATGCATCACATATGGTTTCTCTTCCAGGAAAGTGATGTTTTCTTCAAGAGATTTATCTGCAGATAGGTGTACATATGTTGGAGAACCATAGTTGATCAGTATAATTTCAAAGCTATGTTCATCGCCTGGCTTCAATGGAATGCTAACAATATCATTATCAAATTCAATTGAATTTACACCAAGACGATTAATGTGCACATGCTGCAAAAAATCCACACCTTAAGTGATTATCAGTCTCCATCCTCTGGAGGGAGCATATTTGGAATTCCTTCATCTATTGGATAATGTATTTTGCATGCAGGGCAGAAGATGGTTCCTTTAATAACTTCCTTTTCATCTTCCTCACTTACATTTAAAACAAGGTCTCCTTTGCATACAGGACATGCCAGAATATCCATAAGTTCTCGTTTCAACTTGGCTCACCAGCAAAACAGATTATTTACTCTCAATATCAAACTTTTGGTATGATCACCAACAGGATTTATCATTAAATAGCTACTTTGAAAATATAATTCAGTAAAAAACAACGCTCTTCACGATTTCCTGAACCTTATCACATAATCTGTACCATTGGAAGAATTCAGACTAAGTGATCCCTGAAGTTGCTGTACCAGCATATTCACTATTTTGAGGCCCAGTGATTTCGAGCTTTCAACATCGAACTCATCAGAAATTCCAATACCGTTGTCACTTATTTTCAGCAAATATTCATCTTCAAAAGACCTGAAGGTAACAGATATCATTCCTTCCTTTCGGTCAATGAAGGCATGTTTGAATGAATTGGTCATCAGTTCAGTCAGGATCAGGCCAAGAGGGACAACTATATCAATTCCCAGATATGCAGTATCAAGGTCGTTTTCCAGTTCAATATCTTTAGCATAGGTATTGTAGCTTTGAAGTACGTAGTGTTCCAGACTTTTGATGTAATCAGATATTTCAATATTTGACAGTTCTGATGACCCGTATAATTTTTCGTGTGCAAGGGACATTGAACGAACCCGATTCTGGCTGTCCCTGAATGCACCTTTTACTTTTTCATCATCAAAATTACGGGACTGCATATTCAGCAGACTTGCTATCACCTGAAGGTTATTCTTGACCCTGTGATGAACTTCTTTTAAAAGAATCTCCTTTTGCTGCATCTCCTTCAGTTTCTTGTCCCTGGTAACATCCCATACTGTGGAAATCATCAGTTCAGTATCAGGTATAGGAATATTTCTTGCAGTAACGTAGGACGTTTCTTCACCCTTTCGTACAATAGGAATTTCAGACCACTGCATTCGGACAGGGTCACCACTTGCACAATCTTCAATAACTTTCTTTTTTAAGCTCTCCCTGAATTCAGGATCTTCATAGACTACATTCCAGAATGAATCAGAAGAAGTGAGTTTTTCCCTGGTGGTCCTGTAAATTCTGGGGAAATTGTCATTCATATATTCAAAATTAACATCTGGATCAACAGAATTAACAGCTATACCAATAGGAAGATTGTTAAGCACGGTTTCAATGAAAGATTCACGCTCTTTCAATTTTCTTTCTGCCTGTTTTCTTTTATTTTCCATTTCAATATTATAGAGAGCAAAACCCAGGTTATCAGCCAGTTCCTTAAATAGAATCTTTTCCTCATCAGTATAAGCGTATTCCTGGGGAATGGATGCTGCAATTATTCCATATGTTTTTTCTTTGTAGCAGAGTGGAATGAACATATCTGCATTATCCAGATGATCAATTCGAAGCGGACATTCTATGGGTTCTGCAGCATGGCCACCTGCAATCACAACATCATCCGCTTCAAGGGCAGTGTTGATCCAAGTATCAAATCTTGCGTTTAATACATCACGTTTAAGGTCAGCGGCCATGTCATTATCTCCTGATGAGGTAACTGAAGATACATTTCCTGAATCATCAAACATCACTATACAGGAATTAGAATATCCCAGGTTATCGGTCAGTTTTTTACATGCCTTCTCTATCAACTTACTTGGATCTGATTCCTTGACAATCATCTGGCTGACATTACTGATACCCATTAGAACCTTCTTTATGTGATGATCATAGGCTTCTGCCTTTTTTCTGCGATTAATGTTCTTTATCAGAAAAATTATCATTATGGCCATTGCAGCAAGAGCAGTTGCTATCAGTGAGAATATGATATTGTTTCTGGTCTCGACCTCTCTTTCAGCCTGAATTTTGTCTGTAACATCAATTATTATGGAAAAAAGCAGGGTTTTGCCGTTAATTTCTATGGGATAGGAATACACTTCTACATCCCTTATACTGCCATCTGCCAGAAGATGCCTGAACTGAAAAAAATTATTATCAAGTCTGGATGCACGTTCCATTTCCTCCTGAACCTGTACCGGAGTCAAAGTGTTAATACGCTGTATATTCATATCATCCAGATCAGGATACCCATAATATTCAAACGCTGCCAGATTGGCATAAATAATTTCACCTGTAGCTGGATCAATAATCAGCATCACATTTCCGTGATTATAGAAAAGATCAAAAAAGAATTCATTATCATCCATCCACATGTCATCCAGATAATTTTCCTGTGCAGGAGTTGATGTGGTAAGTACAGAAATTAAGATCAGAGATAATACTATATATACTGTTATCTTTGTTTTTATGGAGTCCATTTTTCCTCAATTCACTGCAGATCATTCTCTGAATAGTCAGTACCTAAAATCAGTCAGATACGATTTAAATTGACTGGAACAATATATATGTACATTCAGTTTGTATTTCAGTGAAATATATTTTTCCCTGAAAGAATAACTGGAAGGGAACAGCCCATAAACTATGTGTCATTTCACATATCTTTTGAGAAATCGATTGATTTTTCAGTCATATGCCGCATAAATTAATCTATCGGAGTGTTTAATCAGCTTGTCAATGGAAATCAATATACTGGAAATATTTTTCAGGGTCGTGGACTTTGCAGTTCCCATCATAATAATGATCTTCCTGGGACTGATAGGTGCAGGAATTCTTATTGAAATGGGTTTCATGCAGAGATTTTCAGGAATTGTAAAACCATTGTTCAGTCATACAAATCTTCCGGATTCGTGCGCTGCAACATTTCTTGTTGCACTGGGGTCTACAGTTGCTGCAAACAGTATGGTTGTAAAGCTCAAGGAAGATCAGTGCCTCCAGAACAGGGAAGTGGTCCTCTGTGCAGCCCTTAACAGCACACCTGCCTATTTCCGGGAAATACTTACCTACCAGATACCTATTGTGATACCAGCTCTCGGGCTTATAGTTGGTGGATTTTATGTGATGGTATTTATCATAACAGCTATTGTCAAAATATCTCTTATAATACTCCTGAGCAGATTATTTCTGAAAAAGAACAAATGTAATGTACCTGAAGACGGAAACTCTGAAAAGATTTCCTTAAAAACTGCATTTCGGCGTGCTTTGAAACGAGAAAAAAAGCTGTTCTTTAAGATCGCTACCATATACCTTGCCATGACAACTCTTGTGTTCGCACTTCAGGATATGGGAGTATTTGAGATATTCAGTGTTCTTCCACTGGTAGATATTTTCGGAATACCACCTGAAAGCATTGTGCCCCTGACAAGCTATGTGGTAAGCCCCATACTTGGAATATCTCTGCTTGGCCCCATGATCCATGAAGGTACCATTACAGCTATTCAGGCGATGATCATACTCATGGTAGGAAGTATGTTCATGATACCTTTCTTTGGAATAAAGTCGCTGCTTCCAAGATATGTATCCATATTCGGTCCAAAAACAGGCATTACCATAGTCTCATTCTCACTGTCAATGACCATGGGTGTAAGACTGACTATACTGATAGTACTGCTTCTGATAGCATCATGAGAGCAGTGGTGTATACATTAAAATTAAAAAAAAAGTTAATGGTGGCCTGAGCCACCATCTGATGACATCTTTTCGTAAACTTCCCTGCACGCTTCCAGGCAGCTGGCACATATGTGTGAACTATCAGGTTCACTGCCCCGGGAAAATGAAGGGATTTCAATATCTACCTCAAAGAGCATAGCTCTGGCACCACACATCTCACATGTCCCGCTTGTACCAGCGGATTTATTCTCCTCTGATAGAACAGTCTCTGCAGCTTCACTGGCAGACCTGAGACATTTGTCACAAAGCCCGGCCCATACCCCCAGAGGGGCATGGGATGTATACCTGGGCATCATTACGGACTGGCCTTCAGTTTTGCGTATGCGTTTTGAGCCAAATGATGATTTATCATCATCTTCTGGAGCAAATACTTTTACATTGTTAAGGGTTGGTAGAGCTACTCCACATAAATCACAATCTGTCATATCTTCATTCCTCCATCAGATCAAAAGCACCTTTGCAGCTTCTGTTGCCCAGTAGATAAACGGTTCAGGCCATATTCCAATAATCAGTACTGCAGCCAGTGCAATAATCATTGCTACTGCAAACGGAGCAGGTTCTGAGACCCTTCCACCTTCTGCAGGCATGAAGTACATGTACTTTACAACTCTTGCGTAATAGAACAGTGAGATAGCACTGTTGAGAATCGCAATCACTGCAAGCCATACAAGTCCTGCTTCAATGGTTGATGCAAACAGTACGAACTTACTCACAAATCCTGCGGTTGCAGGTATTCCTGCCAGGGCAAACAAAAAGACCATGAGGGAAAAAGCAGTTACTGGCATTCTTTTTCCAAGTCCTTTAAAATTATCGATGTGGTCAACATTGCGTGCTTCCCTGTTCCCAAGGAGTACCATAAACCCGACGATTCCTACTGCAATAAAAGCACCTGCCTTCATGAATGCATGGGACATAATGTAAAGGATACCACCTGCAAGGGCTGTTGGTGTCAGTACAACAAAAGCCATTGCAATATATCCTGCCTGTGCAACAGAGGAATAGGCAAGCATCCTTTTGACACTTGTCTGGGTCAGTGCAACCACATTTCCAAGGGTCATTGTGATCACAGCAAGAACAGCAAATATTGTTCTCCAATCAGCACTAAGAGCAATCAGTGCAACTATAATTACCTTGAATGCTGCGATGAATCCCATCTTTTTTGAAGCGCCTGCAAGCAGTGCCGAGATCACAGGAGATGCACCCTGGTAAGTGTCAGGTGCCCACATATGGAACGGTACAAGGGCCATCTTGTATCCAAATCCTGCAATCAGAAGAACAACAGCTACAAGTCCTACAGGGCTTTCTGCAAGAAGGGAAGCATTTTCAGCAATACCAGGTATACTTGTTGTTCCTGTCATACCATATACATAGGACATTCCAAAAAGAATGAGAGCTGATGAAAGTGCTCCTATGATGAAATACTTCATCGAAGCTTCCAGCAGAACAATGTTCTTTTTCTCAAATCCTACCAGTGCATAAGTTGCAAGTCCTGCAAGCTCAAATCCTACAAAGAGAGTGATCAGATCATTGGATGATGAGACCACCATCATACCTATTACTGCCAGAAGCATGAGAGAATAGAACTCTTCAGTATTTCTGCTGCCACTGACGTATTTTATTGATGCTATTGATACCAGCAGTGCAACTGACAGGAATATCAGCTTGAATAGCTGGGATAGTGAATCTATCACCATTGTATCATAGAACATCGAGGCTGTTGTCCTGGAAAGCATGATACTCAGTGTCAGAGCCATTGAAATGATGACTCCGGCAACTGCAATATATCCAAGTACGGATTTATGTTCTGTTTTCAGGAACAGACCTGTAAACAGTACTACTATCGCGGTAACAGCCAGTATTATTTCAGGTGAAAATAAAAGTATATTTTCCATTTTTCACACCCCCGCCACTGCCATAAGGCCAACTATGTGTTCTGCATTTGTTATTATCATATCCATTACCGGGCTCGGGTTTAATCCAAAATACAGTGCCAGCAGGACAAATACTGCCATTGAAAAGGTCTGCAGATTGGATATATCATGAATATCTCCAAGTTTCTCATTGAACACTCCAAACATAGCCCTCTGCAATGCCCATAGATGATATGCAGCTGTGATCACTATCGCAAATATTGCAGCTATCACATAGGAAGGCAGGGATATGTAAGAGAAGTTAAGCACCGTGAACTCTGCAATAAATCCACTAAATCCTGGAAGTCCCAGATAGGCCATAAATCCAGCTACCATCAAAAATGCCAGTTTTGGCATTTTTTGAGCCAGACCGCCCAGTTCTGAGATCAGCCGGGTACCAGCCATAACCTGTATCGCGCCTATTGACATAAACATCAGGCATGTGATAAGACCATGAGAGAACATCTGGAACATTGCACCTGATACAGACAGTGGTACAAATGCCATTGCACCCAGTGTAACAAAGCCCATATGGCTTACACTGGAGAATGCAACCATCCTCTTGAGGTCATCCTGTGCCAGTGCAAGGAATGCACCGTAAATAATGCTCAGAACACCCAGTGCTGCCAGTATGCTTACCATCAGATCAGTACTACCTGTAAATGGGAGCATCGGAAGAATGAACCTGAACAGAGCATATGCACCCATCTTTGACATTATTGCAGCCATCAGGATTGTACCTGCAGTTGGTGCCTGCACATAGGCATGAGGCAGCCAGCTGTGGAAGGGAACTGCAGGCATTTTCACAATGAATCCGATCAGCAGTGCAATGAATATCATTGTACGGGCTAGATCAGATTCAAACAGTTGATACTGAGCAAGAAGTGTTGGAATATCAAATGTAGCGATTCCTGTCTGGAATAAAGTTCCAAAGTACATTGCAAATATTCCAAGAAGCATTACCAGTGATGCAACATGAGTGTAGAGCAGGAACTTCATTGAAGCATATGCCTTATCAGGTCCTCCCCACATGTTGATCATAAAGAACATTGGTATAATGCTCAGTTCCCAGAATACATAGAACAGGAAGAAGTCCATTGATGTAAATACACCGATCACACCTGCATAGGTTGCAAGTATCATGGCATAGAACTTTCCTGGGTTCTTGGATTCGTTCCATGAATACAGAACTACCAGAGGGATCACAATTGCTGTGAGAAGTACAAGAGGCATTGAAATTCCATCAACACCTACAGTGTATGTTACTCCAAGTGAAGGGATCCAGTTAAAGGAATCCACAAACTGAAGCATGGGTGATTCACTGTCAAATCTGAAGAACATGTACAGGGCACCAATCAGTGCAACCAGTGATGTTGCCAGTGCAATCATCCTTGCCTGTTCTTTTGTTCTGGTAAATAGTGTAACTATAGCACCAACCAGTGCTATCAGGATCATGAGGGAAATTATTGGTAACATCAGAGTACCTCCACGATCAGTTTAAGCAGTACGATCAGCAGACCAACCCCTGCAATGACCGCAGTCACATAGTTCTGAACAACACCTGTCTGTATCCGTCTCAGGACATTACCTGTGGACATTGTTACTTTACCGGTCCCGTCTACTATGGAATCTATAAACTTGCGGTCGAAGAAATCAGCTGAAAGACTTATTGTTTCATATACAATCCTTGTTGCCAGCAGTTCAGTCAGTATCCTGTGCTGGTAATATCTGTTATAAAGCAGTTTGTATACAGGATTCTGTCTTGAAACCACTTTATTGATATCAATCACCTGTCTGTAATAGAGTAGATATGATATCACAAGACCAGCTGCTGCAACAATTACAGGCAACCACAGGATCAGCAGAGGTTCATGTCCATGTTCCTGAACAAGATTATAATTTCCAAGGCTTGCCAGGTGTTCAATGTTAAGGCTGACCACGTTATTTTCAAAGGTTCGCTCCAGGAAGTGGATGAATGGCTTCATTGTGAGTGCACCAAATATCAGTGAAAATACTGCCAGTATCATCAATGGAACGGTCATGATAGAAGGCGATTCATGCGCCTTTGTTTTACTGCGTGCCTTTCCGGCAAATGTCATGAAAAACAGCCTGAATATATAAATGGACGTTAGAAGGGCTGCCAGGATTGCAAACAGATACGGAATCCAGTCATGAGTATGCTGTCCAAATACAAATGCAGTTTCAATGATTTCATCCTTACTGAAGAAACCACTGGTGCCCACCGATGTTCCAGGAATACCAAATCCTGCCAGTGAGACGGAAGCAATAAGCATCGTAATTGCGGTTATGGGCATCGCTTTACCAAGTCCTCCCATCTGGCGCATATCCTGAGTGCCTACAGCATGGATAACACTTCCAGCACACAAAAAGAGCAGTGCCTTGAAGAATGCATGGTTGATCAGATGGAACACAGATACACCAATAGCTTCCAGTCCTACTGCTGCACCCATTCCAAGTCCAAGTACCATGTAACCCAGCTGACTGACTGTGGAATATGCAAGTACACGTTTGATATCATTCATCACAAGTCCCATGGTTGCTGCAAACAGCGCTGTGAACCCTCCAATATAAGCTACCACAAGCAGTGCATCAGGTGCTGCAAGGAACATAGGGAAAGTTCTTGCTACCAGATACACACCGGCTGTAACCATGGTTGCTGCATGGATGAGAGCCGAGACTGTTGTTGGACCTTCCATTGCATCAGGAAGCCATACATGCAGCGGGAACTGGCCTGATTTACCTATAGCTCCTCCAAAGAAGAGCAGTGCGATCAGTGTCAGATGACCTACTTCCATTCCAAATATGGTTGCAGTCATTCCTGACAATGCATCTATGTTATTGAACATTTCACTAAACTGCAGAAGATAGACACCCTCCGGAATCTCACCATGGAATGCCTGGAACATGCTAGCAAACAGGATGATTATTCCTGCAAGGAACATGATGTCTCCTACACGGGTTGTCAGGAATGCTTTCTTTGCAGCTGCAGCTGCAGAAGGCTTCTGGTACCAGAAACCAATAAGAAGATAAGAACACAGACCTACCAGTTCCCAGAAAATGAACATCTGAAGGATATTATCTGAGAGTACCACACCAAGCATTGCGGCAGTGAACAGGGATGTTTCTGCAAAATATCTTGGTTTTGAGGGGTCATGTTCCATATAACCTATAGCATAAATATGGATCAACAGGCTCACAAGTGATACCATTGTCAGCATGACCGCAGCAAGCGGATCAATCAGAATACCCAGATTGAACACAGCAAACCAGTGGACAGACTGGTGTATAACCTGATCAGGATTCTGTAGCAGATTAATGGTTATCAGCAGTGAGATTACAAATGATGCACCAATTGCCCCTATTGGAAGCAGTGCACCTCCGGAATACATCTTCTTTCCAAAGAAGAGAGTAACTACAAACGCAAGTGCCGGAAGAAGTGGTATTAAAAATGCAATATCTCCTATGTTCATTTATTACCACCTCAGTATATTAACTTCATTAAGGTTGATATCATCACGCACCCTGTAGATGGACAGCATAATAGCAAGTCCTATTGCAGCCTCTGCTGCTGCCAGTGCAATAATGAACAGTGCAAATACCTGCCCGGTTATATCATGACTGTATGCAGAGAAGGCTACAAGATTGATTATTGCTGCATTCAGCATAAGTTCAATACACATCATAAGACGTATACCGTTCTTCAGGGTCATCAGTCCATAGAGACCTATTGAGAAAATGATTGCAGAAAGTACCAGGTAATGTTCCAGAGCAATCATTTTTCGACCTCCTCTCTTGCAAGATATATCGCACCTATAAGGCTTGCAAGCAGGGCCAGTGCAAGTACCTCAAAAGCAACAACAAATTCAGTAAACAGCAGCATTCCAATTTTTTCTATGTTGCTTGGATCTGCAAAATCAGCTATTGGCTGATCTGCAACCGGCCATGTTGTACCTATCAGGGATACTGAAATAACTGCCAGAAAGAGCAGTACGATCAACAGACTGCCAGGATTTGAGGGAACAAATCTGGATAATGGTGCAAGTTTTTCAACCGGGTTATCTAACATCACTATCACTTCCCATCTCTGTTTTTGTCAGCATTATCGCAAACAGAATCAGTATACCAATTGCACCTACATATACCAGCACCTGGATCACTCCAAGAAAGTAGGCGTTAAGCAGCATATAAAGCCCTGCCACACTGAACAGGGAAACTATAAGGGATAACCCTGCCCTGACAATGTTCTTCGCTGCTATAACAAAGATAGAAGAAGCGATCAGGGCGACTGCAAATATTAAAAATGCGATTAGTTCTCCAATAACGTACATTTACTCCTTTCCCTCCTCATCATCGATCGGAACATCCCTTGCCAGCATATCCGGCGTGCAGAGAAGCTCCTCATGTTTCCATTTTACAATTCCTTTAGAACATACTCCTGTACTTGACAGAGCTTCCTTTGGACACTGGTCAATGCATAGACCACAGAACATACAGTGACCAATATCTATTTCCGGGAACCACCTTTGCTTATCACTGTCTTTGCTGACCTTTGCCCTTACTACCCTTATCGCTCTGTTGGGGCATGTGTTTGCACATATACCACAGCCAATACATTTGGATTTATCAAGTTTCTGAAGCCCCTTATACCTCTCAGACATCTCAGTTTCTGATTCCGGATATTTTCGGGTAACGGGGGGTCTGTAGATGTTCCTTAATGATTTTAATATATTTTTCATTACCATAAAATCTCACACTCCCATGTACAGAGTCAATGCTATGGCCCAGACGAGGTTTATTACTGAGAGTGGGAATAGTTTCTTCCAGCTCAGGTTCACAACCTGATCGATCCTGAACCTTGGAACTGCCCATCTAAGCATGATTATAAACATCAGGACAATACCTGCTTTTGCCACCAGGACAACTGTAGGCACAATGAATCCCAGGATCAAATTCGAGGTTAATATTCCCGGTACAAGCCCTGGCAGATTCCATCCTCCAAGGAACAGAAGAGCAATCAGGAATGATCCAAGAATCATATGGATATATTCTGCAAAAAAACCAAGACCAAATCTCATACCTGTATATTCGGTGATCCATCCTGCCACAAGTTCTTCTTCTGCCTCCGTCTGGTCAAAAGGCAGACGCCCCATCTCGGACATTGAAGCTACAAAGAATACAAAGAAGCCAATTGGCTGTAGTATAATAAACCACATAGGATCCTGAACTTTCACAATCTCAATAATATCAAGACTGTTTGCCATTATTGCCACACTTATAATGGTGATCATGAGTGGGACTTCATATCCAACCATTCTTGCAAAGTTCCTGAAAGCCCCTATAAGAGAATATTTATTGTTGGAACCGTAGGCAACCATGAAAATACCTATCAGGGATATTGCGGACATTGCCTGAATATAAAGAATACTTATATCCATTTCAGCGGCCACGATCGGGTATACAGTATCATTGATTATTACGGCTCCAAATGGAATTGCCACAAGCATAAGAAATACCGATGCCATCATAACCATGGGAGCAGTTACAAAAAGAATTCTGTCTGCTTTATTGGGGATAATATCCTCTTTTGTGAACAATTTTATCGCATCAGCAACCAGCTGGAATATTCCAAATTTTCCAAGGCGGTTTGGTCCTATCCTGTACTGAACATCGGCTGATATCTTACGTTCCAGCCATACAGCAATCATTGCACCGATAAAAATTACTCCGATCAGTACAAGGCCAAGAACACCTCTTAGCCAGGGATTATTATACAGTTCTATAATATCCACCATCATACTCACCTGTCCGCCTCACTGGTACATGAATCCATGCTACCGGCAATCGCAGTAACATCAGCTATAGACTCTCCTTTGATCAATGGAGGCAATGCCTGCATTGTAGGGAACACAGGACCTCTGACCTTTACACGGTATGGTTTATCAGAACCATCTGACACCATGTACATTCCCATCTCACCCCGTGGATCCTCCACCCTGAAGAATACCTCACCCTGGGGAACTCTCATTACAGGGGTTCTTCTGCCATACGGTGAATCTTCCGGGAACAGAGGACCCTGAGGGATCTGGTCAAGGGCCTGCTCTATTATATACATGCTCTCACGGATCTCATCCAGACGTACCTTGACCCTGGCAAATATATCGCCTTCTTTCTGGGTGCAGACATTGAAATCAAGATCATCATATGCCAGATATGGCTCATTTCTGCGTATATCAAAAGGCACGCCAGTGGCGCGGAGTGCAGGTCCTGCAACACCATATTCTTTAGCAATGTCAGCAGTCAGGACTCCTACACCAACTGCCCTCTCCTTGAAAATAGTATCTGTGCTCAGCAGTTCTTCATATTCATCACAGGCAATCCTGACACCTTCAAATACCTTTTTACACTTCTCTTCAAAACCTTCCGGAAGGTCTTCCCTTACACCGCCAAACCGGATATAAGAATGAGTTATCCTGGCACCTGTAACCATTTCAAGCAGAGACAGTACCTCTTCCCTTTCTTTGATCGTGAACATGAACATTGAGGCATAGCCTATGAAGTGCCCGAACTCTCCGAATCCAAGCAGATGGCTCTGTATTCGGGACAGTTCCTCAACTATTACTCGAATATACTGGGATCTTGGTGTGGGTTCAATACCAGCCAGACGCTCTACACACCCGCAGAATACCTCTTCATTGGAAAGAGCAGCAAGATAGCACATTCTATCCACAATTGTGATTCCCTGCAGGTATGTCTTACTTTCCAGAATTTTTTCAATACCTTTATGGATAAATCCCAGTTCCACATCAAGATCCACAACTGTTTCACCATGCAGCTTGACATTGAGTCTGTAGGGACCAGGCTGCATCGGGTGCTGGGGACCGATGTGAACTATCATCTCAGAAGGAGTGGTTTTCTCTATCATTTGTATCCCTCACACCAGATTTTTAGCTGTTTTCTGGGGAAAGCCCTCGTAATCTTTTCGAAGGGGCCATTCACCAAGCATTTCCTCAGGAAGAACCAGTGCTCTTAGATCAGGATGATTGGTGTAACTGACACCAAAAAGCTCGTAGTTCTCTCTCTCATACCAGTTAGCGTTCCAGTATACATCAACAATGGAATCAATTTCCGGTTTATCTCTGGGAAGTATTGCCTTCAGGGTCAGTACGACCGGATGGTCATATGAAGCTATATGATATACCACCTCGAGTTCATCCCTTTTAATATAATCAACAACCGATTCACAGCAGAGATGATCAAAACCCAGGCTTTCTTTAAGATATCTGCACACCTCAACAACATCTGAAAATGAAACATATGCAGATACCCTTATTTCAGATTCAATTAAGGTATTTGATATAGAATCAGAAAATTCGTTACTTATAGAATCAATAATTGTTTTCGCATCCATATTTTAACCTCAGTAGTTGGTACCCTTATCTTTCTTTGCTGCAATTTTCTTCTGAAGCTGGATGAAACCTTCAAGCAAAGCCTCAGGTCTTGGAGGACAGCCGGGAATGAACACATCAATCGGGAATATCTCATCAATATTCTGCACAGTGCTGTATGACTCATAGAATGGACCACCGCTTATTGAACAATCACCCATGGCAATGATCCATTTGGGTGAGGCCATCTGTTCCCATAGTTTTTTAAGGGCAGGCAGGTACTTTTTGGTCACATAGCCACTTATAATCATAACATCTGCATGCCTTGGCGAGTTCCTTGGAATTATACCAAACCTGTCAGTGTCATAGTGGGCACAGCCTGTTGCAATCATTTCCACACCACAGCAACCCATGGGCTGGGTCATGAACCATAGAGAATTCTTTCTGCCCCAGTTAATAAAATCCTGGGCTGCTGTCTTTTTTATAAAATCACTTATTGCATTGGAAGTTGTGGTAATGACTCCGGGAATCTCTTCCGGATTTACTTCTTCCTCCACTTTTTCTTTGATTTTCTGGGTCATATTCTGATTCATTTCTCCCATTTAAGGCCCTCCTTCTTCCACAGGTATATGAATCCAAACAGGAGGATCGTAATGAATATCAAGAGTTCAATGGTCAAGATTGCAGCCATATCATATCCAGCAAAGATCACCGACCACGGGAACATGAACAGTATAGCCACGTCAAAAATAACAAAAGCAATAGCATATAAGTAATATTCGACCTTGAACTGAATCCTTGCTTCACCTGTTGGATCCGAACCTGATTCATAGGTAGAGAACTTTGTTTCACCCGGACTTCGGGGACTCAGGATGTTCACAAAGAACATCGTAATAATAGGCATAATGATTGCCACTACTAGTATGATGGCAACTGGGATGTAACTGTCAATTATTCCTGCCATAATATATCACCTGATGATACCAATCGTAGATAAGCTATTTCTATATAACTATTTCCAAATATCAGTCACAGTTGATTATGAAAAATAGAAATTAAGCCACATTACTTTAATTTATCTAAATTTTAACCAGACCAGATCCATCTGAGATCCTGTCAGGTTAGAATATCTCAGGACTCGATAGTCATAGACCTTATAGATGAAAATAGTTGTAAGCAAAGCAGATGCCATAGATAAATATTATATATCACCGGTGTTATCAGATAGTCAGATAGAAATAGTGGAAAAATGCACAGACGGAGGAACATTCTGTGCATTTAGTCCATGCCGGTAACATCCGGCTAATCAGGTCAGCTATATCGTACTATCAGCAAAGTGTTCAGTTGCAGAAATTCTGGCAGGTAACACCAGCAGGTTACTTACTGGCACAAACACTATACTTATAATATACAACTGTATTTAACTCATCCATAATAAATCTGAGCAAACCGGTAAATCAGAGTTATAATAGAGTTCTAATATTATCTAAAAAATGGTGGCCTGGTACATGAAAATAAATGGTCTGTGTGTCGGATGCGGTCAGTGTGCTGCGATATGTAAAAAAGATGCTATTGATGTGATGGGAAGGGCAGAATTCAATGACAGGTGCAATGAATGCGGGTCATGTGCTGAGTACTGTCCCCTGAAAGCAATAGAGGTATGATCTTGAAGGCAACAATCATAGGTGCAGGACTTGGAGGGCTGCTGAGTGCAGCAAAGCTTGCCAGAAGCGGATATGATGTAGAAGTATTTGAAAGACTCCCGGTAATCGGCGGCAGGTTCACAAATATTGATCATAAAGGATATAAATTAAGCACCGGTGCCCTGCACATGATCCCCCATGGGCCCAGCGGACCTCTGGCACAGATACTAAGGGACGTGGGAGCTGAAGTGGAAATAGTGCGTTCCAGGCCAATGTCAGTTATACGCATGCCTGCAGATAAAGATTCAGAGGACTATAAAGGAGGGTATGTGGATATGCCCTTCAATCATTTTACCAAACCCTTCTCCTTTATAAACAGGTTGAAAATTGCATTTTACACCACAGCAACAAAGATATTTCCTCCAAAGGAGGGATCCTTTCAGGAGTGGTTTTCAAAGCACATACATGAAGACTGGACATACAGGATCGCAGATTCTTTCTGTGGCTGGTCACTGAGCCTTAGAAGCAGTGACGTGCCTGCAAAGGAGGCTTTTGAAATCTTTTCAAACCTGTACCGTTACAGTGGCTCAGGTGTTCCCATCGGAGGGTGTGAAGCCGTGATCCGGGCACTGGAAGATGTGATCGTTTCATGCGGTGGCAGAATACATACAGGCCATGAGGTCAGTGAAATAATCACAGAAAATGGAAATGCAACCGGTATTCTCTGTGAGGGAAATTCCTATTCTGCAGATATCGTTATCAGCAATCTGGGCCACAGGGAAACTGCCAGGATCTGTCCGGATCTCAGGAACAAAGATAATTACAAAGAATATCTGGACAGCCTTGAGAAGATAAAGCCCTCAGCCGGTGTGAAGATATGCCTTGGTGCAGAAGAGCCTCTTATTGGACATGGAGGTGTGCTGCTGACACCCTATGCCCGCAGAGTCAATGGAATCAATGAGGTTACCAATATAGACCCCGGACTTGCACCTCCTGGCAAACACCTGGTAATGGCGCATCAATGCACACCCTGGGACAGAATAGATCATCTTGAAGAGGAGATTGAGCTTGGACTTAGAGATCTTGAAGAAATATTTACCGGGAAAAACTACGAGGTATTAATGGTTCAGTCCTACCATAACGGCTGGCCGGTTAACAGGGCGGGTTCAGGACAGGATATAGGGAATACAACACCCATCGAGAGCCTGTTTGTTGTAGGCGACGGGGCAAAAGGTCATGGTGGTATTGAGGTTGAGGGTATAGCCCTTGGAGTATCCGGCACAATGAAGAAGATCATCCACTAAAGATTATTATCTCTTATTTTTATGGACCGTTTAAATTATAATCATCAGGTTAAATTTATGTAATTGCTTGGACATTGGATTGATATCATGGCTGATTTTGTTACATTTGCACGCAATGTATTCATACCGGTTACAAATGTGTGCAGGAACAGATGCGGATACTGTGGTTTCAGAAAGGAGCCAGATGATCCACAATCACATCTCATGAGCCCTGCAAAGATAAGACCCATACTTGAAAAGGGCAAAGAGCTGGGATGCAGTGAGGCACTGTTTACCTTTGGAGAACAGCCTGAAGAAGTGGAAGGTTATTCAGAACTTCTGCAGGAACTGGGATATTCCACCAATATAGACTATATAACAGATCTGTGCAGGATCGCGGTGGAAACCGGACTTCTACCCCATACCAATGCGGGAATTGTTACTCACTCCAGTATGAAGCAGCTTGCAGAATTTAATGCAAGTATGGGCCTGATGCTGGAGACCACAGCCACAGTAAAGGTCCACAGCAATTCTCCTGGTAAGCTACCTGAGAGGAGAATAGAGGTTATAAAGAGCGCAGGCGAGCTTAAAATACCATTTACCACAGGAATACTGGTAGGGATTGGAGAAAGCCGGGAAGATCGCATTCACTCCCTTGAAACCATAGCTAAACTCCACAAGAAATACGGGCATATACAGGAAGTGATCATCCAGAACTTTACCCCGAAACCCGGGACCGAAATGGAAAATTGTATTGCTCCAGATATTGATACCATGATAGATACAGTATCTCTGGCAAGGAAAATATTGCAGGATGATATTGCAGTCCAGGTACCTCCAAACCTGACAGACCCACGCCATCTCATAAGAGCCGGAGCATCCGATCTGGGTGGGATCTCTCCTGCAACCATTGACTGGATAAATCCAGAATCCAGCTGGCCTTCTGTGGATAGACTGCAGCAGATGGTTGGGAGCATACCTCTTCGCGAACGACTGCCCATATATCCGCAGTATATTGAGAAAGGTTGGTACAGTGACTCAATAGCAGAACTTATCGAATTTCTAGGCTGCAATGGATACCGGAAAGATCAATCCATAAAATAGACAATCAAACCAGATAGGGTAAAAGATGAAATCTGAAACATCCACAATCCCCGAAGAAATTATTGAACGCTCATTTGCTGGCAGGATCAGCAGAGATGATGCACTCCTGCTTGCAGGTTCCAGTCCGCTTGAGGTGCTAGGACTGGCAGACAGGCTCAGAAGTACATCATCCGGAAATGATGTCAGCTACATAATCAACCGCAATATAAACTTTACAGACCATTGCTCAGGATCATGCAGGTTCTGTGCATTCAAGGACAGTACAGGCTACATTATGAGCCTGGATCAGATACTGGAAAAGGTTGAAAAGGCAGTACAGGCAGGATCATCTGAAGTCTGTATCCAGGGCGGACTCATGGAAAACATTGACCTGGGTTTCTATACAGAAATGCTTGAAACTATCAGATCCAGTTTTCCTTCAATACACATACATGCCTTTTCCCCAATGGAAATATACCATGCAGCCAGCCTCAGCGGAATGAGTATCAAGCAGACCCTTCTGACTCTAAAGAAAAGCGGACTTAATACAATGCCGGGTACTGCTGCTGAAATACTCTCAGACCGGGTCCGGAAAACAGTATGTCCTGAAAAGATCACCACCAAAGAGTGGATAGATATCATAACCACTGCCCATAATACAGGCATTCGCACAACTTCCACAATGATGTATGGGCACGTGGAAACCATTGAGGAACGTATTGATCATATAATGACCATCAGGGATATCCAGGACAGGACAGGCGGGTTTACTGAATTCGTACCCCTGCCCTTCATGCCCTACAACAATTCCCTGGGAGAGGAGATGATGCGTTCTGGCAGATATATGGTTACAGGAACTGATGACCTGATGATACATGCACTTGCCCGTATCATCCTGCACAGGCATCTGAACAATATACAGGCAAGCTGGGTCAAGCTTGGAAAGAAGGCAGCACAGTTTGCACTGCACTGCGGAGCAAATGATCTTGGAGGGACACTGATGGAAGAGAGGATCTCAAAATCCGCAGGTGCAAAAAGCGGGGAGTATATGTCAGCTGAAGAATTTGAATGGATGATCAGATCCGCCGGCAGAACCCCTGTAAGGCGCAATACGCTGTATGAGAGGATATAACATGAGAGCTGTAATCCCCTACAAGAAAGAGAATGCAAAATCACGATTATCTTCTGTTCTGGATCTTCACGAGCGTGAGGAATTTGTGGAACTTATGTTAAAGGATGTGTTCAATACACTCAGATCAGCAGGTATTGAGAACATAGATGTTCTTACAACCAGCCGTGCCAGTATCGCACCTGATCTGGATGTGGGCATTATAGAGAATGAAAAAGGACTCAACGAAGCAATTAACCAGTACCTGGCATCCATTGATGAGCCGGTATTGATTGCAATGGCAGACCTGCCGCTTCTTGCTCCCTGCCAGGTGATGGATATTACAGAAAAACAGACTGATGTGGTAATTGTACCTGGCAAAGGCGGGGGTACAAACATAATCCGAATCATGCAGCCATCCAGATTCCATGTAAAATATTATGGTTCAAGTTTTCTAAACCACTATGCAATAGCACAAGAGTGTGGAATGTCAGTACATGTATATGATTCATTCAGAGCCAGCACTGATATTGACGAGCCCCAGGACCTTGTGGAGTTACTTGTACATGGGAGTGGACTTGCAAAGGAATATATTAAAGAAAGGTTCAGTATGCGTTCCGGAAAAGGAAGGGTAGCTATCCTGTCTGACACATGCAGGATAGCATCCGAGTGATTTCAGGCACTGCCTGTAGAAAATGATTGAAATATCTTTTGCTGGATAAATAAATATAATTAACAAAAATTATATCTGAACAGACTCTATAGAAGTGCCAGATACATTACAGGTGATTGTCAGTGACTGTTAACGTTAATAGATACAAATGCGGATATTGTGGTGCATGTGTGGCGGTATGCCCTGAAAGCTCACTGGAACTTATAGAAACATGGATTGAAGTTGATAGCAGCTGCATTTCATGCGGAATATGTGAGAGGGTATGCCCTGTCGGGGCGCTTGAGGTGGATAAATGAAAGATGAATATGATGTGGTTGTTGTGGGAGCAGGCCCTGCTGGCTCTATTGCTGCCAAGAACGCGGCCCTGAAAGGTCTTGATGTTTTGCTTATTGAAAAAAGGCAGGAGATCGGAGATCCTGTCAGATGTGCAGAAGGTGTGGGTAAATTCAATCTCAGGCAGCATATAGAACCTGATCCCAGGTGGATATGTGCAGATATGAAAGGATCACGCATTTACTCTCCTGACGGAACAATAATAGAGATGGCTGAGGAGATTGCAGGAGGAGAAGTCGGTTATGTTCTTGAACGCAAGGTTTTTGACAGGGCGCTTGCCTTTGAAGCTGCTGTCGCCGGTGCAGAGGTGCAGGTAAAGACCAGGGCAACAGGACTTCTGATAGAGGATGGTTTTGTCCGGGGAGTACAGCTGATGCAGTTTGGAGAGGAGTATACAGTCCGGGCAAAGATAGTTATCGCAGCTGATGGTGTGGAATCAAAGGTCGCACGATGGGCCGGGATCGATACCACCCTGAAACTGAAGGATATTGAAACATGTGCCCAGTACCTGATCACAGGAACTGAGATTGATCCGGGTTACTGCCACTTCTATCTGGGCAATGAAGTTGCACCATCCGGCTACATATGGATATTTCCCAAGGGAGAAAAAATGGCCAATGTGGGAATTGGAATACTTGGCAGTGAATCCAATGATCAGCAGAGGGCCATTGACTATCTCAACCGTTTTGTGGAAAAGAACATGCCTGAGGGTAAAATAATAGAAATGGTTGTCGGTGGAGTTCCTGTCTGCGGTTCCATTGAGAAGACCATTGCAAACGGCCTGATGGTTGTAGGAGACGCTGCAAGGCAATCAGATCCGATCACAGGTGGAGGGATAATCAATGCAATGGATGCAGGAAAGATCGCAGCAGAGGTTGCAGCTGAAGCTATTGAAGCCGGTGATGTATCAGAAAAAATGCTGATGAACTATGAAAAGCGCTGGAAGGCAACTATTGGAAAGGAAATCGATTGCAGTCTCATTGTCAAGAACAACTTTATCAATTTTACCGATAAGCAGTTGAATTCACTGGCCTATTCATTAAAAGATGTGAATTTTACCAGCATGAGCCTGATGGACCTCCTGTTTGCTCTGTTTAAGGCCAACAAGAAACTCCTGTGGGATCTGCGAGTGATATTCAAGGATGTTTTGAAGAATGAAATGGATTTCAAGTATAGATCAGAAATCAAATCAGAAACTTCTGATTGATATTTTTAAAAGTTTGATTTTTGAAAATAAAAATAACTGATATCCTTAAAAGTTACTGAAAAAAGTCAAAAAATTAAAAATAAAAATTGGCACTGATAGTGCCAATTTAAGTCCTTACTCACAGGAAATGCAATAAGGAATATACTCGAAATAAGTTGCCCAATTCTTTTCATTGAATTTCGAAGGATCTTCACAGTCAGCTCCCCATGCGCTCTCCTCATCTATTTCAACTTCTCCAGACAGTTTTACAACACTTGCATGTGCTGCTATTATAAGCCTATCACAGTATCCATCTAACTTATCCAGCGGAATCGTCTCCGAATACTCTTTTAGATAATCTAAACTGTCATTTCCATATTCAAATCTTCCTGGAATTGGATTAGAACTCCTGCTTTGGCTGATATCAGAAACATCAGTTGCAATATCAAAGTGAGTTTCAGTGAAATACCAGTCCAAATACTCTTTATCATTGATCATATATTTCACATACAGGTTTTCGCAGTCGTGCCAGACATCTACTGTACCTATTGGTATGTCCTGGCCTGCAAAAAGACAGTATGTTGATAGAGTTGGGTCATATGCATCGAAACAGATGTTGTCAATTGCAAATCTTTCAGTTGGATTTGTTACAAGTTCAACGTAAGCGATTCCAGGTCCATTCACTACCAAAGTTTGTGGTCCATATAGAGCATCATACATTAGACTGATATCAGTTATATTGATAGAGGCTGAATTTATCATAACTCCAGATGCATTATAGGCTATTAAAGTCGCATTAACATAACCTAAATTAAACCCTCCATCAAAATCTCCAAAATCAAAGAGCTCAAGTGAAAAATTATTCACCAGAGTATTTCCCTTAAAGGTGAATTTAAATATTTCTTCTGGTGAACTTCGATTACTGCGATTATAGAAGTCTATACCAATACCGTTACCTGTCAGGTATCCATTGTCATACTTATTAACGTTGCTGTCATTAATGTTTGCCTGGTAAGCAATAATAGCTGAATTATTTTCAGCAACCAGATATACAGTATTTGTGGCATTTATGCAAAGCATATCCCTCCAATAAATTCCTTCTACCGGATCACCCGGAGCTACGCCCACTGTTGCATTGTCTTCAAAATCTATACAAACTACTCCGGCTGAAGCAGTTGAAACAAACATAATTGTCAGGAAAGCTAAAGCTCCCAACAAAATTTTTATTTTATTCATTATGTATCCCCCTATCTAGTTGTAGGCTATCATAGCCACAGAAAACAGTGAAGCGGGGCCTGCAAGAAAAGTAATTACGTAGAACGCTCCCGTGCCTCATGTAATGCCGTACTTTTCACTTTCTTAAAATCAAAAGCTCATATTATAGTCTACTAAATTAATATTATGGAATTATGAGATAATAAAATTATCTATTAATTAACTATCATCAGATATCAATGAAAGTTGTTACATCCAGTGTACAAAATGTGGCTAGGTATACCCAATTCAGCTGTAAGTGAGTTCACTGGAACAAAAGCCTGACTGCATCAAATGTGAGAGATGTATTGTCAGTTGTCCAAAAGACGCACTTTGGTTCTGAATAGTTATTCGGTGCTATTGCTTTCAATTATTATAGGATTTTAGTGGGTTCTGCTGGTCTGGGCATCTTGACAACAAGAAACCTCACCTTGCTATTACTGATATTCATGACCCTGTGGGGGATCTTTGCAGGACTTTCAACAAGATGATCCTGTTCCACCTCCTGGATTTCGTCACCTATCTCTACTGTCGCAGTGCCTTCAAGTACATAAAAGAATACATCAACGGGTGTTATATGTTTATTTAGACTCTGTCCTGTATTCAGTTCTATATGAATTGCCTGTCCATGATCTCTGTTATATATTCTTCTTGCATCCACACCATGTGGATTTTTGTGTATGGGTTCTGATTCTACATCTATGATCTTCATCTGAATATACCTCCAAAATAAATGCCATTGATCATTGATTTATCTTTCTTTAATCCATCAAATCATGAATTCCCAGCAAAAGCATATTACCTGTTCTTCCAGAACTCTGGAGTTAGCAGTACCAGTACTGTAAATATTTCAAGTCTACCTGCCCACATATTAAAAATGAGAATAATTTTTCCCATTACCGGTATCATTGCAAAGTTTTCCATGGGTCCCACCATTCCAAGTCCGGGTCCAATGTTTCCCAGTGTGGCTATTGAAGCTGTGATAGCAGAAACGATATCAAGACCAAGTTCTGCAAGAATCAGTGAGCTTACACAAAATATTGCCAGATAGAGTACTACAAATGCAATGACCGACTGCAGTTGAATTAAAGGTACTTCCCGTCCGTTAAGCCTGAGGACATTGACAGATAATGGAAGAACAGGTCCTTTTAAGCGGATATATGTATATTTTAATAGCAAAAGTATACGAACCATTTTGATTCCACCAGCTGTGGAACTTGCACATCCTCCTGTAAACATCAGTGCCAAAAGGATCATTCGGGAAGAATCTGTCCAGAGATCAAAATCAGCTGATGCAAAGCCTGTGGAAGTGATTATGGTAAGTGACTGGAACGATGCATACCTGAGAGAATCGAATATACCAAAGTTCATATCCCTCCACAAAACAAAAGCAAGAGCCACAATCGCCAGGAAAACAACTGCCAGATAGAACCTGAATTCCTCATCCCTTAATATATCTTTTCGGGGACCATAAAGTGTCCTGTAATGAAGTACAAAATTGATACCTGCCAGAAACATGAACAGTGTTATTGTGCCTTCTATCAGAGGACTGTTGAACGCTGCGATACTGTCTGCATATGGAGAAAAACCACCGCATGCAACGGTTGTAAATGTATGTGTCACTGAATCATACAGTGAAAGACCAAGAATAAGGAATATCAGCACCATTATTACCGAAAGTAGAAGATAGACCATCCACAATAACTTGGCCGTTTCCCTGACACGTGGTTTGATACCCTCCTTATCAGGGCCCGGGACTTCAGCATAATACATCTCACGTCCTGCAACACCAAGTTTTGGAAGAATGGCAATAAACAGAAGGATAATACCCATTCCTCCCAGCCACTGGGTCATGCTTCTCCAGAAAAGGAGACTCCGGGAATATGATTCAATATCCATCAGGACGGTGGATCCGGTTGTGGTAAAGCCTGACATTGATTCAAAAAAAGCATTGATAGGAGATATTCCACTAAGGATGAAAGGGATTGAACCAAATGCAGCAGCAAGCAGCCAGCCACCTGCAACAATAGCAAACCCTTCCCTGTGATACCACCTCTCCTTTTCTTCGAAGTTTATTGAAAGAAGGGAACCTGATAAAATCGAAGCTACGATTGCAACTGCAAACGGATACAGCGATTCACCATAATACAGTGCAATCAGAAGAGGAACAAACATAATCACACCCAGCATGAAGAGAAGATTTCCCATTACATGCAAAACCGTTGAATGTCTCATAAAACCAGATCCATCTACAATTTACCTGTTCTTCCAGAATTCTGGAGTTAGCAGTACCAGTACTGTGAATATTTCAAGTCTTCCAATCCACATGTTGAGTGTGAGAATTAATTTTCCTGCAGAAGGTACTGAACCGTATCCTTCCATGGGTCCCACCATACCAAGTCCTGGCCCCACATTACCCAGTGTTGCTACAGAAGCACTGATCGCAGATAATATGTCCAGGCCCATCAGTGCCATTAGAATGGATCCTATCACAAATATCAGGAAATAGATTACAATAAAGGCCATTATTGACTGAATTACATTCTCGGTAACTGTAGCTTCGTTGAATCTCAGTGGCTTCACCGCTCTTGGATGGATCGTTTTGAACAGTTCTCTTCTTGCATATTTTGATAGGAGAAGAATGCGCACCATCTTTATACCACCTGCTGTGGATCCTGCAGATCCTCCAAAGAACATGAGCACAAGAAGTACCATCCGGGCCGAATCTGACCACTGGTTAAAGTCCATTGATGCATAGCCTGTAGTTGTGGTGATGGATATTGACTGGAATGCGGCATACCTGAGAGAATCTGTCAGAGAACCTCCAAAATCCCTCCAGAGCAAAACGGTGAGAAGAACAGTTGCAGCCAGCAGGATAAAGGCATAGAACCTGAACTCCTCGTCCCTTACCAGACTCTTTGAGTTAACAAAGACTGTCCTGTAGTAGAGAGCAAAGTGTACACCACCTATGAACATAAAGACTATGATGATCCATTCTGCCAGAGGATTCTGGAATGCACCGATGCTTTCAGAATAAGGAGAAAAGCCTGCACATGCAATGGTTGTGAACATATGCGTGACTGAATCATAAGGAGAAAGACCTGCAAGCATCAAAAGTCCAACCAGTACCACTGAGAAAACTATGTATATCATCCAGAAAACCCTGGCAGTATCCCTGATACGGGGTTTGATCTTATCTTCACCGGGACCGGGTAGCTCTGCCTTGAAAAGTTCACGACCACCTACCCCAAGTTTTGGAAGAATGGCAATAAACAGAAGAATGATACCCATTCCTCCCAGCCACTGGGTCATGTTCCTCCAGAACAGGAGACTCTTTGGATACTGCTCGATTTCAGTGAGAATACTTGCTCCTGTTGCAGTTATTCCTGACATGGATTCAAACAGGGCATCTACCGGGGATATGCCTGAAAGGATATAGGGAATTGTTCCAAATACAGCTGCTGAGAGCCATGTGAGTGCAACAATGGCAAAGCTTTCCCTTATGTGCCATTCCTCTGCTGACCTGAATTTCAGGAACAGAAAAAGACCTGTACCTGAAGTTAGCACGATAGCAACCAAAAATGGTTCCAGTGGTTCCTGATAGTGGATAGCCAGGACAAGAGGTATAATCATGAAAAATCCCATATACCCAAGAAGGCGTCCCATTACATTCAGAACAACACGAAAATCCATTTTCGTACCAGCCTTTATTTGAACATACGTTTAAGGTCATCCAGTGCAGACTGAAGGGAAAACATCACCACACGGTCTCCGGGTCTTACCTTATAGTCTCCACTTGGAACAATAGTCTCATTTCCTCTTACCACCATACTCACAATTGAACCCTGTGGAAAATCAATTTTCTTCAGAGTTTTTCCTGCAACCTTAGATCTATCAGTTATGGTATACTCCACAACCTCAGCCTTCTCGCCTTCCAGGGTGGTAATGGACTGCATGCTGGTACCCATTGTAAGTTTGAACACTTCCTTTATGGTAGCACCCCTTGGGCTTACTGCACTGTCCACACCCACCATCTCAAATAGGGAAACATATTCCGGTTTATCAACCCTTGCAATAACTTTCTTTACACCAAACTGTTTGGCGATCAGGGCACATAGCAGATTCTTCTCATCACTGTTGGTAACAGCGATCACCACATCCATATCCTCAATGTTTTCATCCTGGAGCATCTCAACATCAGTACCATCACTGTTGAGAACAAGGGTATGGGGGAGTTTTACTGCAATATCATCACATCTCTGCCTATCCTTTTCAACTATCTTGATATCGAAATTGGACATGTGGATCATGTTAGCAAGATAGAACCCTACCACACCTCCACCGATGATCATTATCTTGTTCCTTTTGCGGATCGTTTCTCCAAACAGTGAGCGTATGTTTTCCATGGATTCGGATTTACCTATCAGTACCACATGATCATTTTTCATGATGTGGTCATCACCGTGGGGAATGATTACCTGATTTTTTCTAAAAATGGCACTTACTATGCAGTCATCACCCAGGTCAATGTCAACGAGCTTTTTGTTGACCATTTCATTATCCTCATGAGCCACGAACTCCAGCATCTCAACCTTGCCCTCTGCAAAGAATTCAATATCAATAGCAGATGGTATGGATAGAACTTCAGCAACCTCTGAAGCAAGTGTAAGTTCAGGACAGATCATCACATCAATGCCAATGGGTGTACGTTTTGCAACCGGCTGATCGATATAATCAGGATTACTGACCCTTGCAACTGTTTTCAGATCATCTGCGCTTCCTGTCGAGCCGGCAATGAGTTTGGATGCCATGCATGCAACAATATTTACCTCATCACTGCCTGTCACTGCAACAAGTAACTCAGCGTCATTTAGAACATCACCCAGCACAGAAGCATTTGCACCGTTTGACTGTATCACCTGGATGTCAAGACCTCTGGCCCTGTCACAGGCCTCTTCGTCCTTATCGATAATGACAATATCATTATTTATGTAAAGGGATTTGGCTATATGGTATCCAACCTCTCCTGCACCAACAATTACTATCTTCATTAGAAAACCTCAGATAATATTTAGAAGCAATTTAAATTGTCTGAACATTGAAAATTAATTATTTGATACGATCATCCATATAGAGCAGGTTATTGTTAAACTTTATTCTAAAAAAAAAGAAAGATAGGCCATTAACAGGCTGTGCTTAGATGCCTGTAAAACACATCTGCTGGCCTGCACGAAATAATGCGTATTCAGGAATATTGTGGAGCTGAATGATCTGAGATTACCGGCTGCAAATTCTCAGAAAACATCCTTTACCTTATCGAAAATATTTCGAGCTCCTTTATGGGAATGGTCCTTTCCTTTAGCTTCCTTCTGTTCAGGAGTTTTGCTCTCTTCGAATTGTCTTAACAATTCCTTCTGATCCTCGGTAAGGTCTGTAGGTGTGCGTACAATTACCCGCACATGCTGGTCACCTTCGCCGCGTCCCTGTAAGCGGGGCATACCCTTACCCTTGAGCCTGAACAATGCATGTGTCTGAGTTCCTGCAGGTATGTTCATCTTGACCTTTCCGTGCAGTGTCGGTACCATTATCGATGCTCCAAGGGCAGCCTGGGTAAATGATATAGGAGCCTCGTAGACAATATCATCACCAACTCTCTCAAAGGTATCATGGGGCTCAACGTGTATGAAAACGTAGAGGTCGCCGGGTGGTGCTCCAGGATCACCGGGTTCACCTTCACCTCTTACCATCAGTCTCATACCGGTATCTGCTCCCTTTGGAACCTTTACCGATATCTTGCGCACACGTTTTACCTTTCCACTACCTCTGCACTCACTGCAGGGTGTATCAATTATACGACCCTCCCCACCGCATTCCCTGCATGGTGTGGTTGTCATAAACCTGCCAAAGGGAGTATTGCGGGCATGGGTAACCTGACCCCTGCCCTGACATACAGAACAGGTCTTTGGCTGGGTTCCAGGCTTTGCACCGCTTCCGCCGCAGGTCTCACAGTTTTCCATTCTGGGAACATTGATGGTTTTACTGGTACCTGTGGCTGCTTCCTCAAGAGTTATTGAAAGGTCATACCTGAGATCCGAGCCTCTGGCCGGGCCACGTCTTCTTCTGGAATGTCCTCCTCCAAAGAACATATCGAAGATATCACCAAGTCCTCCCATCTCACCAAAGATATCACCAAAGTCAGCGTTCCTGAAAATATCCTCTTCACTATAGCGCCCATCAATTCCGGCATGTCCGAATCTGTCATACTGAGCCCTTTTTTCAGGGTCTGACAGCACTGCATAGGCCTCAGAAATTTCCTTGAACTTATCCTCTGCATCAGCTTCCTTGTTCCTGTCAGGATGGTACTTCATTGCAAGTTTCCTGTAGGTCTTCTTGATCTCTTCTGCTGATGCGTCCTTTGATACTCCAAGTATTTCGTAATAATCACGTGCTGTTGTCATAAAAAGATCCCTGCCGGAATGAATATGGGTACTGTCTGATCTAACAGTACCCTTCTTTGTTCTATTTTTATTTTATTGTTGTGCAATTATTTCTTATCCTCATCCACAACTTCATAATCTGCATCAACCACATCTTCATCTGGCTGGGATTCTGAACCTGCGGTTTCTGCACCTCCCTCCTGCTGTTGCTGCTGGGCTGCAGCTTCCTGAGCTTTCTGGTACATTGCACTGGAAACCTCATATACTGCATTCTGGAGGGATTCGGTCTTCTTCTTGATCTCTTCGATATCATCGCCTTCAAGGGCCTTTCTGAGTTCAGATATTTCAGACTCTACCCTGGATTTCTGATCATCGGTAGCAATATCTTCAGCTTCCTTTATTGTCCTTTCAGCAGAGTTTATCAGGGATTCAGCAGTGTTGCGGGTCTCAACCGCTTCCTTACGCTGTCGATCCTCTTCGGCATGCTCTTCAGCATCCCGGACCATCTGCTCAATCTCCTCATCTGAAAGGCCTCCTGGCTTGTCAATGGAGATCGATTGCTGCTTGCCGGTTCCCAGGTCCTTTGCACTCACATGCAGGATACCATTGGAATCTATATCAAAGGTAACCTCGACCTGCGGTACTCCCCTTGGTGCAGGAGGAATTCCTTCCAGGGTAAAGCGTCCCAGTGTCTTGTTGGCAGAGGCTATACCTCGCTCACCCTGCAGAACATGTATCTCCACAGAGGTCTGGTTATCGGCTGCTGTAGAGAATATCTGGCTCTTCTTTGTGGGTATGGTGGTATTGCGCTCGATCAGTGGTGTTGCAACATCACCAAGGGTCTCAATACCAAGTGTCAGTGGAATTACATCCAGAAGCAATACATCCTTCATCTCACCTGCCAGAACTCCGGCCTGTATTGCTGCACCCATTGCAACGGCCTCATCTGGATTGATATTCTTGTAAGGTTCCTTGCCAATGAATTTCTTTACGGTCTCATAGACTGCAGGCATTCTGGTTGAACCACCGATCAGAAGCACCTTGTCAATATCCTTTGGAGTAAGTTTTGCATCACTTAGGGACTGGCGCATTGAATGAAGTGTCTTCTCTATCAGATCCTCGGTCATCTTCTCGAACTGGGTCCTTGTTATATCAATATCAATGTGTTTTGGCTGGCCGTTTGAGTCTGCTGTGACAAACGGAAGATTGATGTTGGTGGTTGTAACCCCTGAGAGCTCGATCTTTGCCTTTTCTGCAGCATCGGTTATTCTCTGGAGTGCAGACCTGTCTTTTGAAAGATCGATACCTTCTTCCTTTTTGAATTCAGAGACAACATAGTCCACTATCTTCTGGTCGAAATCGTCTCCTCCAAGTTTGGTATCACCACTGGTTGAGAGCACCTCGAATACACCATCGCCCAGCTCCAGGACGGATACATCAAAGGTACCTCCTCCAAGATCATAGACCAGTATCTTCTGATCACCTTCAGACTTATCAAGACCATATGCAAGGGATGCTGCAGTTGGTTCATTGATTATTCTCTTAACTTCAAAGCCTGCAATCTTTCCTGCATCCTTTGTTGCCTGGCGCTGTGAATCGTCAAAATAGGCAGGTACCGTGATCACAGCTTCATCGATTGTTTCCCCGAGATAGGACTCTGCATCCTCTTTCATTTTCCTGAGTATCATTGCAGAGATCTCCTGGGGAGTATAATCCTTGTCCCGCAGGGTAACCTTATAATCAGCTTTTCCTATGTGCCTTTTGATAGAATATACGGTGTTCTCGGGATTTGCAATGAGCTGGCGTTTTGCAACCTGTCCCACCAGCTTTTCACCCTTCTTTGAAAAGCCAACAACTGAAGGAGTTGTCCTTCCACCCTCTGCATTGGGTATAACTGTTGGTTTTCCGCCTTCAATAACTGCCATACATGAATTGGTTGTACCAAGATCAATTCCTAATATTTTTCCCATATGTAATCTCCTCACTTATTTTTTATAAATAGAGTAAATATCAATCCTTAGTAGATATAGTGTTCTTTAGATCCAAAATCCGTACTTACTAAATCTGTGCTTACTGTTCCTTTTCCTGTTCTTCATCAGCCTTTGCAATGGAGACCAGAGCAGGGCGTATTACCTTTGAGTTGAGCATATATCCCGGCCTGCATTCATCCACAACTGTATTCTCAGGAAGGTCACTGGCCGGAACCTGCATGATAGCCTCATGCACTCTTGGATCAAATTCTTCTCTTTCACATTTGATCCTCTCAAGCCCGTTCTTTTCCAGAATATTGTACAGCTGCCTGTATACCATCTCCACACCCTTAATCATTGAATCCGGGTCCTTTGACTCTTCTGCAGATCTGAGTGCCCTTTCAAAGTTATCAACCACTTCCAGCAGTTCAAGCATCAGATTCTCTATGGCATAGTTGCGGTATTCTTCCTTTTCACGCAGACTGCGTTTCCTGAAGTTCTCAAATTCCGCTCCAAGTCTCATGAATCTGTCGCGAAGCTCCTGAAGTTCGGATTCCATCTTCTTAAACTCCTCAATATCAACAGAATCTGTACCGGAAACATTTCCCTCTTCAGGTTCCAGACTGTTGTTCTTTTTTTCTGAATTACCGCTGTTCAATGTTTATCCCTGCCTGTAACAAGTACTGTCTTCCTGATGTACATTATATGAAACAGTTCGATGTTGGCATGGATTGTTTGCAATTCTATAAATAGTTTTCGTTGAAGCCTGCAGAAAGCAATAAAACCCCGGCCAAAAAAAAGCATTCAGTATCTGCAGTTCATGCAAAATGCTCCTGCATCTTGCAGGACAGCATTTTGATGAGCAGCATACTGGCGATCATGCATACTGCCAGTGCAGATATGATCTGTTCCCATCCAATGGCCTGAATCCCGCCCTCAGCAGCAAACCGGATACCACCGAAAAAAGAAACGCTTGCAAAGGTAAGGGCAACTGACGCAATGAATCCTCCTACCAGTGATCCTACCTGATCAGCACCCCTGTTCTCAAAGAACACGGATCCGGTGATAAAGACCACTGCAAATATCAGCAGTATCAGAGGAAGGGGCATGGGACTTATACTATTTGACATCATAAACATTATTCCCAGTGCCACACCGATCATGAAAACAGCCATGACTGTAGATGCAGCTATTGCCTGTACAAAGGGATTCTCTGATAAAAAATTCATATTCATCCTCCTCAATCAAAATAATCCAACCTGATAATATATATTTATTGTTACTATGAGAGTGTCGTCCTGCTGATGGAAATACTAATATTTTATTAAGATATTGCTACCCACAATGAGAATAGTTCTGGCAGAGTACGCTACCGGCACATGCATAAATTCAGGAATACTTGCAGAGGGACGCGCCATACTGAGAACACTTGCAGCCAGTTTTGAAAGGACAGGACATGAGGTAGTATATCCTTCAGCTGGCAGTGTTATTGGATACGGAACTTCAGTGCAATCTGATGAAGAGACTTTTTCCAGGGTAATTGAAAGGGAGGCAAAGAGATCGGACCTGGGTCTTGTGATCGCACCGGATCATATACTGCCATACTTCACATCCATAATCGAAGATAACACTGTCAACCTTGGATGCACTCCGGAATCTGTTCAGATATGTGCAGACAAACTCAGATGTTCACATATACTTGAAAAAAACAGAATCAGCACTCCACCACTGCTCAGCAGACCTGATGGAGGACTGTGTGTTACAAAACCCAGGTACGGATGTGCCAGTGAAAATACAGGAATCTGTTCTGATTTCAGACTCAGTGATGATCTGATCGCCATGCGCTACATTGAAGGTGAGCATATGAGTGCCAGTTTTATTGCAGGCCAGGGCATACTCCCGCTCTCGATAAATCTGCAGTTGATGAAGATGAATACCGGCGCAGACAGCTGCAGTATTGAGTACAATGGATGCATAACGCCTTACAATACTCCATTATCAGATACCCTGTTCTCTATTGCAGCATCCGTTTCCTCCATTCTTGGGTGCAGGGGATATACAGGGATAGATTTTGTTGTAGCTGACAGGCCATATGTTGTTGATATCAATCCCAGGCCTACGACATCACTTGTTGGTATATGCCAGGTAATGGAAGAGGAGATCGCAGACCTGCTGCTTAAAAATATTGACAAAGAGTTACCTGAAAAGGTTAATCTGACAGGAAGGTACTCGTTTACCAAAGAGGATATCAGATGAATATAATAGGAATAGATATCGGTGGTGCAAATACCAAGATAGCTTCAGCCAATGGAGAACTGGTTGAAATACATTATATGCCCATGTGGAAGGGAAACGGACTTGATGATTTGCTCAGGGTGATTGCAAAAAGGATCAGGCCTGATATGGTCTCTGCGGTAATGACAGGAGAACTTGCAGACTGCTTTGAGAGCAAAAAAGAAGGTATCAGGTTCATAGCAGACCACATAGAAGAAGCATTCGACTGTCCTGTTCACTACATAAACCAGTCCGGTTATTTTGCACCCCTTGAGGATATCCCATCATTTGCAGCTGCCAACTGGGCAGCCTCCTCCAGGATGATAGCCCTGGAAAAGGGAGACTGTGTGTTTGTTGATATGGGAAGTACAACCACGGACATTATACCTGTTCTCAGTGGCCGCCATATGGCAGAAAATACTGATTTTAAGAGACTGCGTGCAAAACAGCTTGTATACACCGGCATACTCCGAACAAATATTGCAGCGCTGCTACCGTCTGTCATGCTCAGCTCAGGAGAATGTCTCACATCCTCAGAACTCTTTGCCACATCAGCTGATGCCTATATGCTGCTGGGGGACATTGACAGACATACTTACATTTCACAGACTGCTGATTGTGCTGGAAAGGACAGGATCAACTGTATGAGAAGGATCGCCAGGGTCGTGTGTGCAGACCTTACCGAAATATCTGAATCCGGGATAATGTCAATTGCAGGACAGGTGAAGGAGAAACAGAAATCCATCATTGGAGATGCAGTTGAAGAGGTTGCAGAGAAGTACGGGCTGAATAAGGTGATCTGTGCCGGTATTGGTGAGTTTCTGGTCTCTGAGGTCTGTCGGGAAAGGGGACTGGAATATGAACCTGCATCCAGGGTATGGGGCAGTGAGGTCTCAGGAGCATTTCCTGCCTATTCTGCTGCCAGACTGCTGGAAATGAAATATAATGAAAATAGCGAGAGATAACAGATGGTATCAGTAATCAAGCTTGGAGGCAGCCTTATGGAAAAGGCTGCTGAAATCACAGACCATCTTGCAGATGAGTTTGGTGATGAAAAAATATTGATAGTACCAGGTGGAGGCATGTTTGCAGACAGCATCCGTGACGTATCCGGTAAATATTCCCTTGGCCAGGAATCTTCCCACTGGATGGCGATCCTTGCAATGGAACAGTATGCTTACTACCTTATCGATAAAACCGATATAAACTATACAGAATCACTCCATAATATATCAGAGGGGGTATCTGTCCTCCTGCCCTATATTGCAGTCAGAAAACTTGAGCAGAACGAACAGAAACCTGAACTTCCCCATACCTGGGATGTGACATCTGATTCCATTGCGGGGTGGATATCCTATATTCTTGGATGCAGGGAATTTATTAAAGCTACTTCAGTTGACGGAATATATATCAGAGACCGCAAGGTTCCTGAAATAACTGTATCTGATCTAAAGTCGCTTGAATCCAGCTGCACTGATAATTATCTTCCGACCTTTATTGAAAAAACAGGTACCAGCTGTATTGTGGTCAACGGGAACCATCCTGAAAGGATCTCTGCTGCCATAAAGGGAACTGAATTTGAGGGGACGGTTATAAGGGGAAGGATCTGAAAGGTTGCAGGCCAGTGTCAGGTCCATCCTTTCGCAATCTTTAAATTGGATATTGAGAATGTACTCACACCACTGAATATTTATATAGTGAATCAAATTAAACCTGAACCTGACCGAGGCTGGTTTTTGATATCTTAATCTTATAAACATAAAACACAGGAGAATATTATGGCAAAAGCAGAGGTTAAATACTGTACATCATGCGCAGTCAGTCTTGCAGACAGAGGGTTTGTAAGATTTCCATGCCCATCCTGCGGGAAAGAGCTTGGAAGATGCGTGGACTGCAGACAGCAGAGCAATGAATATTACTGTCCTTCATGCAATTTCAGAGGACCATAAAAAGAGGTAATAACATGGGAAAAGTAGCAGCAACAATCAAGATCATGCCGGAAGACGTTGAAACTGACCTCAATGAACTCAGAGAGAATATCAAGGCTGCAGTGCCGGAAGGTGCAGAGTTTTATACATCTGAAGAAAAGCCCATAGCCTTTGGAATTAAAGCCCTGATGGTAGTTGTAATGGTAGGAGACCTTGAAGGCGGTACCGAGACCGTTGAAGAGGCATTCAGTAAAGTGCCAGGTGTTGAAAGCGTACAGGTAGTTGAGGTAGGCCGACCTATCTAAAACTCTTCTTTCTTTTTTTAAATCTCAACTTTTTTATAAATTTTTTTTAAGCGGTTATTCCAGGGCCTGTAGATCAGGGGAAGATCGTCACGTTCGCAACGTGAAGGCCGCGGGTTCAAATCCCGCCGGGTCCAGTCAGTCAAATCTGTGAAGTTAATTTTCTTTTATCAAAAACTATAAATTAAATGTTTTCTCAGATATTATGGTGGTAGTGTATTGGTAGGTAGTAGTGTACCATTGAGACACAGTTGTAAGTATCGGTACTATCAATAATCAATACCAAATGAATTTTAACCGGGGGTTGTGCAGATGGTTCAGGAACTCAGGCCGCTCTCACTGGGGTATGCAGCGGCAATAGTATCAGCAATTGGAATGCTTATACTTGCAATATTTGGAAATCTGGGGATTTATACTGATGCAGTTGAGATGATGCAACAGTGGCATATGTTCTTTTCTTTGACTCCTGCTGGAATAATAGCAGGTATGATTGAAGCTGCGATCATTTCATTTGTGATCCTATACTTATTCGCTGTATTCTACAACAGGTTAGCCTGATTTAAGGAATATATGATGAAACCTGAAAAAGAAAATAAAGGAGAGCCTGCATCCAGAAAAATTGGGAACATGAATAAACCAGCGCATTTATCTAAACCACGCCGGTATGCGTTACTGGGCTCAATGCTGGTATTTATAGTTCTGATTCTGGTCTGGTGGCAGGCAGGAATCTGGTATGAGGATCAATTACTTGATGAACTGGAAGCACAGGAAATAGCTAGCCTTACTTTACATGGAAAGGCCCTATCTGGAGCCATTGAACACCGCTTATATATTCTTGAAGGATTAGCTGCATTTGTTTTGTTTAATCCATCAGAGGATGCTCTGGAACAGAATTTTGAGGGGTTTGCTTCCAATCTGTATTCCGGTACAGAGGGAGTTCTTTATTTCACCGTGGCACCAGCAGGTGTTCAGCAATATATTTACCCGGATGCTTATGAAAATATTCTGAAAAATAGCTTGACTGATGATCATAAATTACAGTCTGATATACAGAGAGCTATTCAAACAGAACAGGTAATACTTAGCGGTCCCCACGGTATGCAGGAAAATAATCTGAGCATGGTTGCGATAAGAGCAATTTATATAGATAATACCCTGTGGGGATTTGCAACCATGGGCTTTGATGTACCATTTATATTTAGTGAGGCTGGACTTGATCTGCCAGACCATCCCAACATTGCAATTCGAGATGCTGAGGGACATGTGTTCTACGGGGACGAAGCCATATTTGAACGCAATCCTGTTGTGCAGCCTATTGAGATTGCAAATAACTACTGGGAACTGGCAGTGTTGCCAGAAGAAGGACACGCCACAATTGAGGATAGAGTCCTCATTTTTAGAGGAACAGGTTTAATTATTATCCTTCTATTGACCCTGTTAGCATACCTGACCATAAATCGTCAAACACGTCTCTCTCTTGAAGTCAGAGAGCGTACAGAAGAATTATCTAAGGTAAATAAAGAAATAATGGCCGCCAATGAAATGAAGGATCTTTTTACAGATATTATGCGCCACGATTTGTTAAACCCTGCAAATATAATCAGAGGCTATACCGATGTTCTGCTCAATATGGAAGATGAAGATAAAAAGGTTAAGTCTCTGGAAACTATCAAGCGTAACAACGAAAAATTAATTAATATGATTGAAAGTGCAGCCAGATTCTCAAAACTGGAAAGTGTTGAAGAAATTGAATTTGAAAAATTGGATATTGTCTCCGTTTTTAGAGAAGTGATAGATAATTTCAGACCACAGATTGAAGAAAAGCAGATGAGCATTGAATTTAAACCTTCCGGAAAATACCTTACTCTGGCAAATCCAGTGATTGAAGAAGTATTTGCTAACCTATTATCCAATGCCATCAAATACAGTCCAGATGAAGAAAAGATAATCATTGACATTAGGGATTATGGAGAAAAATGGAAAGTAAGCATTACAGATTTTGGTGTCGGGATTCCAGATGAAGATAAGCCCAAATTATTTGAAAGGTTTAAAAGGGTGGATAAAAGCGGTGTAAAAGGAACAGGTCTTGGTCTTGCCATTGTGAAAAGAATAATTGACCTGCATGATGGAAAAGTGGGTGTGGAAGACAATCCTGCAGGAAAGGGGAGTGTTTTCTGGGTTACCCTGAACAAAGCTTGAACATTAAAAAACATATTAGAATCTTATACGAGATAAATACTCAGAAAATGGATATACCTTATTTAAACATCTTTACCGGATCCACCATATCCACATACTTCAATCTGACATTGCAAGTTCACTGACTTTTGAGAAGTTACTTACCACTATATACTTATCAATATCTGCTCTCAGGAGAACCGTTGTATTGGAATCTACAAAATCCCTTAATTGGGGATGCTTTCCTAAAAATATACCCTTGAACCTATCCATTTCCTGTTCATTGATCCATTCAACATGTCCGGTTGCAGTAATTGCCACCGCACTGGAAAGATCGCTATCCGCATTTTTCCTGCTATCTATCAGAAACGATATACTGGGATTTTTAGAAATATTGGAATATTTTCTTGTATTTGTGTCAGTGGAAAAAAGAATGTATCTCAGGTCATCGGTAACTGCAAATGCTACCAGACTTAGATAGGGGATGTCAGAGCTTGAGGTTGCAAGGCCTGCAAGGGACTGGCTTTCAAGAACTTCCCTGATCCTGGATATCAGATGTGTCTTTTTCGGATCATAATTCATGGTATCATCTGTTCTGGTCTTAATAAAGCTTTATCTAGTCCCTGAACAATATTAAACTATTGTGGGGTCAGAGATATGAAGAACTTTCCAGTACCAACCGTGCTTGTCAGCAGATGCCTTGAATTCGATAGTGTCAGATATGATGCAAAGACCATACCTTCCAGGATTGTGAAAGACCTTGAACCCTATGTTAATTACATAAAGGTCTGTCCAGAGGTTGAAATAGGGCTCGGAGTCCCACGTGATCCGATACGCATCGTTAAATCTGCAGGAGAGTACAGGCTGATCCAGCCGGCAACAGGCAGGGATGTAACTGAAGAGATGGACAGCTTTACCGATCAGTTCATTTCCCGGTTACCTGAGGTGGACGGGTTCATATTCAAATCCGGGTCACCCACCATCGGTATCAGGAACATAAAGGTATACTCAGGTGTAAAAGATGCACCGGTTATTGAAAAATCCAGTGGTTTCTTTGCCAGGAAAATCCTGACAAGGTACAGTGGCTACCCGATCGAGGAAGATGACAGGCTGAGAAATAACAGAATCCGGCACGATTTCCTGACAAGTCTGTTCACACTTGCAGGTTTTAGAGAGGTCAGGGAGAAGGAGTCTGCCAGGGAACTGGCCAGGTTCCATAAAGAAAATCACTATCTTTTCCTGATGTACAGCCCGCAATATTTCAATGAGATGGAAAAGATCATCCAGAAACTGAATGATAAACCAGTTCTGCACCTGCTGGACACCTATGAGGCAGTTCTTAGAAAAATATTTACCATTCACCCTGGTCCGGATTCATATATCAGGATTGCAGGATCCATCTTTTCAGGCTTTTCCAATAAAGTGCCTGCAGATGAGGTCAGGTATTTTGAAAGGATACTGGACAGATATTCCCGCAACCTGCTGGGACTGGATGGTCTTCTTGAGATACTGAAACTGTATATACTCGGATATGATAGAACAGGAGCTGAAAATGACGGCTTATTTTCTCCCTATCCAGAACAGCTGCAGACAGTCATAGATGAGAACAGGGACAGAAATTACTGGAAATGATCAGGTCTCAGGTTGTTTAGCTGGCCATCAACAGATCACAGAATATTTGATATATGACCACAGATCTTGTTGAAATGAGCATGACTACCGGTAAATGGCAATTCTGGATAGATCGCGGAGGCACCTTTACTGATATTGTTGCAGAAAATCCTGAAGGACAGCTGATCACACATAAACTCCTCTCATGCAACCCTGAACAGTACAGTGATTCCTCAATCCAGGGTATCAGAGATATCCTGGGCTGTGATCCGGATCAGGAAATTCCTTCTGGAATAATAGAAACCATCAGAATGGGTACAACCATCGGCACCAATGCACTTCTGGAAAGGAAGGGAGAGAGAACAGTACTTGTAACTACCAGGGGTTTCAGGGACCTGCTGGAAATCGGGTACCAGAACAGACCTGACATTTTTGCACTCAATATCCTCAAAACAGATCAGCTGTATGAAAGGGTGATTGAGGTTGATGAAAGATATGATGCCAGTGGCAGGAAAATACACAGGCCAAATATAGAATCACTTAAAAGGAAACTCGAAGATGCATTCAGTTCAGGGATAAGAGCAGTTGCTGTTGCACTGATGCATGCATACAGGTACCCTGATCATGAAATTGAGATTGCAGAGATTGCCAGAGAAACAGGATTTACCCAGATATCACTGTCCCACAGGGTCAGCCCTCTTATCAGGATCATCAACCGTGCCGAGACTGCCGTGGTTGATGCTTATCTCTCACCTGTACTTAGAAGATATACTGAGAATATCAGCACTGTACTGGGAACCAGCAGTAATGATGGAACACGCCTTATGTTCATGCAATCCAATGGCGGACTTGTGGATGCCAGATCATTTCAGGGTAAGGACTGTATCCTCTCAGGGCCTGCAGGAGGAATTGTGGGAGCAGTCCAGACCTCGCGGATTGCAGGTTTTGACAGGATCATCAGTTTTGATATGGGAGGAACATCCACAGATGTTGCACATTACAGGGGAGAATATGAAAGAAGTTTTGATAACATGATCGCAGGCATTCATCTCCAGTCACCGATGATGAAGATACATACCATAGCAGCTGGAGGGGGCTCAGTCCTTCATTTTGATGGTGAACGTATGAAGGTGGGCCCTGATTCTGCAGGATCAAACCCGGGTCCTGCCTGCTATCGCATGGGTGGTCCGCTTACAGTCACAGACTGCAATGTCATGCTGGGCAGAATCCAGGCAGACCATTTTCCCCATGTGTTCGGGCCGGAAGGCAACATGCCACTGGATGAGGAGACAGTACATGATACGTTCAGCAGGCTTGCACAGGAGGTAACAGCTTCCACAGGCAGGAAATATACACCAGAGGAGGTGGCAGAAGGTTTTCTGGATGTGGCTGTTGAGAACATGGCAAATGCCATCAAGAAGATCTCGCTGCAGAAGGGATATGATGTGAAAGAATATACCCTGTGCTGTTTTGGAGGTGCAGGGGGCCAGCATGCATGCAGGGTTGCAGATACTCTAGGTATTGATACTATATTCATTCATCCGTATGCAGGAGTTCTTTCAGCCTATGGAATCGGGCTGGCAGACCAGAGAGAGATACTGGAGCAGGCAATTGAAAAAAAACTAAGGGAAGATGTGGTTGAAGAGGTAAGGGATATACTGTCCGATCTTGAGAAAGAGGGTAAAAACCGGCTTGTCCAGCAGAATGTCATGCAGGATAACATAATATCTGTTGCCAGGATGCATATCAGGTACAGTGGTTCAGATACCAACCTGCAGATCGAACTTGAGGATGGTATGGATCAGCAGTCCATAGCATCCGCCTTTAACAGAAAACACAGGCAGATCTTCGGGTTCATGGACCCTGAAAGAACACCTGTTATTGAGGCTGTATCAATGGAGGTGATAGGTACCACTGAAAGAATAGCTGAAAGGGTTCATGAGACACATGAGAATGTGGAGTGCATACCCGCCAGAAAGATCAGGACCTATTTTTACGGACAGTACCATGATACACCGATATTCCTGCGAAATGATCTAAGACCCGGGTGCAGAATACAGGGACCTTCAGTGATCATAGAGGATACATCAACCATAGTGATAGAGCCTGGATGGGAGGGTGAGATCACACAGCACAATCATATTATCCTCAGGCGGGTAATGCCCCGATTTTGTGACAATATTGCAGATACTTCAGCCGACCCTGTAATGCTTGAGATATTCAATAACAGATTCATGTCCATTGCCGAGCAGATGGGATACACTCTCCAGAACACTTCACATTCTGTCAATATCAAGGAACGGCGGGACTTTTCATGTGCACTGTTTGACAGAGATGGAAACCTGATAGCAAATGCTCCACACATTCCTGTGCATATAGGATCAATGAGCGAATCTGTCAGATCACTTATCAGAAACGTGCCTGATATGGAAGATGGAGATACCTATCTGATAAACTCTCCCTATCAGGGAGGTACTCATCTTCCTGATATCACTGTAATTACTCCTGTATTTGATAGCAGGAATGAGAGATATGCATATGTGGCTTCCAGAGGTCATCATGCAGATATCGGGGGAAAGACTCCAGGTTCTATGCCACATGATAGCAGGAACATACATGAAGAAGGTGTCCTGACCAGCGGTCTCAGGATTGTCCGGAAGAGGCATTTCGATGGTGAAAGGGTGCTTCAATGGCTGGGCTCAGGTCCCTATCCTGCAAGAAAACCATTGCAGAACATGGCAGATATCAGGGCACAGATAGCTGCAAACGAAAAGGGGATTATTGAATTCCGGAAGCTGGTTGAGCAGTATTCAGAGGAGGTCATTTCATCCTATATGAAGCATGTACAGGACAATGCAGAAAATGAAGTGCGAAAGGTCATAGATGTTCTGGGCAACGGATCATATTCATACAGGATGGATGATGGAAGTATCATCAGTGTAAGGATAACAATAGATAGAACCAGAGGATGTGCATGCATTGATTTTACAGGAACTTCTGTCCAGTCTCCAGGAAATTTCAATGCACCGGCATCGGTATGCAGGGCAGCTGTACTGTATGTGTTCAGAACCCTGGTACAATCAGATATACCATTAAATGATGGGTGTCTCAGACCACTTGAGATAATAATTCCTGAAGGCTCCATACTGGATCCTGAATATCCGGCAGCTGTGGTTGCAGGAAATGTGGAGACCTCACAGTGTATAGTTGATACACTCTTTGCAGCTCTGGATATTATGGCACCCTCCCAGGGAACCATGAACAATTTCACCTTTGGCAATGATTCATATCAGTATTATGAGACCATCTGCGGCGGTGCTGGGGCAGGGCCGGGGTTTGATGGAGCAGATGCAGTCCATACCCATATGACAAATTCCCGGATAACAGATCCTGAGGTCATGGAAATAAGATACCCTGTCATGCTGGAAGAGTTCTCCATCAGGAAGAACAGCGGTGGCCAGGGAAAGTACAGGGGAGGGAATGGAACAGTCAGAAAGGTCCGGTTTTTTGAAAAAATGAACGCAACCATACTCTCAGGTCACAGAAAATACCCGCCTTCCGGGCTCAGGGGAGCAGGACCTGGAAAATGCGGAGTAAACCGGGTAATTCGAAGGGACGGGAAGGTGATCGAGATTGGAGGAAGTGGAAGTGTTCTGGTAGAACAGGGAGATCTGTTCCTGATAGAGACTCCCGGTGGAGGCGGATATGGAGAGAAATGAACCCCCGGTGTTGCAGGAATCAGATTATATTACAGCAGATCGATCAGGTATCTAAAAGTATTCAGGCTGGAGAGTATGGACAGAACCGAGATGCTGGGGCAGGAGAATGTAAAAACCCTTATTATCAGGCTTGCCACCCCTGCAATTATAGGACTGATGGTGCAGGCCATATACAATCTGGTGGATACAATATTTATTGGAAGGGGTCTTGGAGAGGACAGTGTCCTGGGTATTGCAGGAATATCTGTTGCCTTTCCTGTCCAGATGCTGATGATGGCCATTGCACTTGGTGTGGGTATAGGGGGAGCCTCGGTGATCTCAAGGTCACTGGGTTCTGGAAGACGGGAGTATGCAGAGAGAACTGTGGGAAACATGGTGACCATGATACTCTTCTCCAGTCTGGTCTTCACAGCCCTTGCAATCTATTATATTGAGCCAATCCTCACACTTTTTGGAGCATCTGAGACTGTACTGCCCTTTGCCACGGATTACACATATTATATCCTGCTTGGAACGGTCTTTTTTACATTTTCTGCTGCAATGAGCAATGCCATAAGGGCTGAAGGGAATACCATATTTGCCATGATGATACTGGTTGTGTCCAGTGTTGCCAACATTATCCTCAACCCCCTGTTCATCTTTGAGCTTGGTATGGGAATTAAGGGTGCAGCAATTGCCACTGTGATCTCACAGATCATCGGTACCCTGATGGTACTCTATTACTATTTCTCTGGAAGGGCTGAAGTACCATTCTATTTCAGTAATCTGGCACCACATACTGGAATTATCAAAGAGTCAAGCTATATAGGAACCTCGGAGTCAATGTTTAATGTGGTGGAAAGCCTGCTGTTTCTTCTGTTCAACCAGAGCCTGCTACATTACGGCGGTGATCTGGGTATTGCAGTGTTTGGAATCGTGATCAAGGTATTCATGCTGACACTGATGCCGATCATAGGCCTCAAGCAGGCAATCCAGCCCATATTCGGATACAACTACGGAGCCACAAATTACCTGCGTATCAGGCAGACAATGACCATTGCCACTTATATGGCAACTGCCCTGTGTTTCCTGAGCATGATTATTGTGTTCCTGATACCCGAACAGATCATAGGACTGTTCAGCAATGATCCTGATCTGATAGAAATGGGTGTACCTGCAATCATCATTTGTTATCTCATGATGCCGTTTATAGGAGTACAGATAATTGCAACAGCACTGCTCCAATCCCTTGGAAAGTCACTGGAATCCCTTGTCCTGATACTCTCAAGACAGGTCATCTTCCTGCCACCCCTGGTCCTGCTGCTGCCACTGCAGTTTGGATTGACAGGAATATGGATTGCATTTCCCCTCTCAGACCTGCTTGCATTTGTGGTGGCACTGTTCATGATGCGAAGGGAATCAAAGAAAATGGAAATACTTTAAGGTGAATCCGGAGACATTATCCTTGCATTCTCAACTGAACTTTTTACCAGATCTTCTATTCCTGCCCTTTCCTCTTCTGCAACCAGTGCATCAAAGCGTGCGCTTACCTCAGGATATTCAGGTACTGCAGCACAGCAGGTTGCAGGTTTTGTGGAAATGCTGTATGTACCGATCTTTCTTGCCATCTCAATGATATCGTTCTTATCAAGTCCGATCAGTGGATGGTAGACCGGAATTCCCAGGCCATAGATCTCTGCATGCATGTTGGCAGAGGTCTGGGATGCAACCTGGCCCAGTGAGGAACCTGTGATGATACCATGGGCATTTTCCTTTTTCATGATCTCATAGGCCACACGGTACATTGTCCTCTTGCACAGGATACATGTATTCTTCTTACCGCAGTAGGATATGAATGATGCAAGACTTGGGCCATGGGGTACTGAATATGATTTCAGGGGATGACCAGGCGCCCATTTCTGCAATATTTCAATACATTCAGCTGCCCTTTCAAGTGTTGTCTCATCTGCGTATGGAGTGTTGTCAAAATAGGCCGGTATGATCTCCACACCCCTTCTCATCATCATCCATGCAGCCACCGGAGAATCAATACCACCTGAGACCAGTGCAACCATTTTCCCCTGGGTACCCAGTGGCAGTCCTCCCACACCTTTGATGATATCAGTGAAAATATAGGCTTTGCTGTCCCTGACCTCAACAAATATTTCATGATCAGGATTGGTCAGGTCAACTGCAGGTGTGCGGCCCATGTTCTCAAGTGCTTCCCATACAGCATCCCCGCATTTTAGTGCAATGTCGCGGGAGGTGAATTCATGGTTACCTGATCTGCGGGAGCGTATGGCATAGGTCTGGCCTTCCTGGACTTTTTCAGCGTATCCTGCAACTGTTTCTGCAATAATACCCGGATCTGCCTGGATGGTACGGGCAAAGGAGGCAGAGACCACTCCAAACACATCAGATGCAGCCTCTGCAGCTGCCGGGTCATCGGTATGGATGAAAATCCTGCCCCACTGTCTTGAAACACTGCTGTAATCGATCCCGCGGGATTCGAGCATGGCCTTTATGTTTCGTATCAGTATCTTCTCATACCAGTTCCGGGTACCCCTGCTCTTTAGTGCAAGTTCTCCGTAGCGGACTATGACAGTATCGTTCATGGATCCATTCTTTCACAGCATTCTAATTAAAGTTAGCCAATGCGGCCATATCAGCGTATCATGTATCTGATATCAGCACAGACACTGGGATAGGCCCAGGCCATTTCCTTGAGTTCCTGGCGTGTGATGCCCTTTCGCATTGCCATTGAGAAGATATTGATCACCTCTTCTGCCCTGTGGCCAAGTATATGGGCACCAACTATCCTGTCACTTTCCTGATCCACAATGATCTTGGAAGCTGCATACTTTTCATTCACCTGCCTGCTTGAGTACCAGTCTGTTCGGTCATGAGAGATTACCTGATGACCCTTTGTGACCTTTCTGCTGTCAATTCCGGCTGAGGCCAGGGCAGGAATTGTGAAAACTACTGCAGGAATGGCTGTGTAATCAACTGTCTTGCGGTTGCCGCCGGTGATATTGTCTGCCACTGCAAATGCTTCAAGATTGGCTGTGGGGATCAGTTTGGGACCATTCTCATTGCAGTCACCTGCTGCATATACTCCCGGATTGGAGATGCTCTGCATGTATTTGTTCACCACAACTCCTGCAGGACCTGCTTCCACATTACCCTGTGCCAGATCCAGTTCATCAAGTGCTGCAACCCTGCCTGCCCCATGTACCACCAGGTCACATGCATAGACCTTACCAGAATCGGTCCTTACAAGATATCTCTCACCGGTCTTTTCAATTTCTGTTACAGGAGAACGGGTCACAATCTCAATACCAATCTTTTCTGTAGCTTCTACCAGGATATCCACCATATCAGGATCAAATTCCTTGAGAGCCCTGGAGTTTCTCTGAAGTATTACCACCTCTGAACCTGCCCTTGCAGCCACATGGGCAAATTCGAATGAAATATAACCACCGCCAATGAACACGATCTTCTCAGGCAGTGATTCAAGTTCCAGGAACCGGTCACTGCTAATTACGTGTTCCTCACCTTCAATACCCAGTTTAGCAGGCTTTGCACCGGTTGCCAGCACAATGTACCGGGAGTGGACCTTTTTGCCATCGATCTGCAGCAGTGATCTGCCTGCAAAGCGTGCAGTTGCATGATAGGTCCTGATACCCCTTTCACTAAATTTTCTCTCAAACCTTTCAGGTACAGGGTCTGTGAATGTGCGCTTGAACCTCATCAGGGACTGCCAGTCTATACCTATCCCATCAGAACCCTTCAGGCCATTGTCACCCATCTGCCTTGCCTGTTCCATTATCTCCACTGCACCTGTTAGCACCTTCTTGGGATTGCAGCCTCTCTGGGCACAGGTTCCGCCATAGCTGCGGTTATCCACAACTGCCACATCCATTCCTGCGGACCTGCACTTATGTGCCACTGTGGCTCCTGCAGCACCGGTTCCGATTACCACCACATCGTGGTGAATGTCTGCCTGTGTTTCCTCAACCATCTTCTCCCTTTTCTTCCTGAAGGTCTCAAAGATCTCTATGGCTTCATCATCAGGGACATCGTACCAGTTACGATATACCTGCGCCACTGCCCTGAAATCATCAGGGATCTCCAGTACCACATAATCATCTGATTCATTTCTGATCTGCAGGCTTGTCCTGCGTCCTGCCACAGGTACTGCAACAACTATTCTTTCAGGGTTGCGTTTCCTGCACATGCGTATGGCAGCCATCATGGTAGAGCCCATGGCAATCCCGTCATCCACCAGTATAACTGTCCTTGATTTGATATCAGGCAGTGGCTCACCTTTTCTCAGTACCTTGATGCGCCGGTCAATTTCCCTGATCTGCTCCTTCTTTATCCTCTCAATGGTACCCCTGTCAAGCCAGAGTGCAGCATCCTTTATGATATAGGTGGTTCCATCCTCTGCAATGGCTCCAAAACCACCTTCTGTATAATCAGGAAACGGTAGTTTTCTTGAGATCAGGTAGGAGAACTCAGAGTTTAGATATTTTGCCACCTCTGCACCAACCTGGGCACCGCCTTTTGGTATTGTCAGTACCACAGGGTCACTGTTTCTGTATCGGTCAAGTTTTCTTGCTAGCTGTTCTCCTGCATCCTTTCTATCATGAAACATGTATGATCTACTCCTATTAGCGATACATTTCAATAGCCGAACCTGTGGGTATCACGGATTCAGGCAGACACATCTCCATTACCTGATACGCCACGTCTTCTGGTTTGAGGGGTGGCTCATCATCAAACATTGACCGATACATTCCGGTATCCACTCCTCCAGGACACAGTGCATATACTCTTATCTCATCCAGTTCATAGGCAAGTGCCTGTGTGAGTCCTATAACCGCTGCCTTGGATGCACTGTATACTGCAAGTGAAGGAATACCGTGCTTGCCTGCACCTGATGAAATATTGACTATTCTGCCGCTGTTTCTGGGAACCATGTACCTTAGTGCATGCTTTGTGCACAGGTACACACCCTTTACATTGGTATCCATTATTGTGTCATATTCCTGAGTGGTGGTTTCAACAAACGGTTTTCTAACAGCAGTACCTGCACAGTTTACCAGGATATCTATCTTGCCAAAGCGCTCAGCAGTCCGGGTCATGAGATTTTCAACATCCATCTCAGAGTGTACATCTGTCTGCACTGCCAGTGCCCTGCTACCTTTCTGTTTTACCATCTCTGCAGTCTGGCTGATCTCAGCCTCAGTTCTTGCAGCAGCAACAATATCTGCACCCTCATCTGCAAGTGCCAGGCATATGGCACGACCAATACCTCTACCGGCTCCTGTTACAACTGCAACATGACCTTTGAGTCTCATCATGTCCTATCCCTTTTTGTAAAAATCAGCGTCTTATATCAAAATCCCTGAATTCTTCACACTCTGTAACCCAGCGGTAGTTTACTCCCTCAACAGATGCCATTGCAGGTCCTTCGTGTAATCTGTTGAGAAGTTTTTCTATTGATTCAGGATCTCCTCTGGCAACTACCTTTACCCTGCCATCAGCCAGGTTCTTCACATACCCTTTAAGTTCCAGGGAGGTGGCAGTATCCTTTGTAAACTGCCTGAAAAATACCCCCTGCACCCTGCCTGAGACATACGCCTCAATACATGCATCCATTTCTGATGATTGCATGTATAAATATATTAAAAGGAAATTATATGAATTTTGGCCTTCGGGAGATATATTTTGACAGCGCAAGATTGCGGTAGGGCATTGTGCATGTTTCAAGCCTTATCCTGTCATTGAGTTCTTCTGCAGACATCTGTACCTTCACAGGTTTTTTGGGGGCTGATTCTGCACGGATGGTTACACTTATCTCACCGGTCTCGGCTTCCCTGTCACCAATGACTGCCACATAGGGTACCCATTCCCGTCCTGCATCACGTATCTTCTTGCCAACAGAATCCTCGCGGTCATCAATATCCACCCTGCACTCCAGTTTCTCACTGACCTTTTCTGCAAATTCCAGGTGCCTTGAAGCCACCGGTATTATCCTGACCTGGGTAGGGGAGAGCCAGACCGGAAGCATTGGAGGCTTGCCTTTCTCAGAGTCCATTGATGCCTTTTCCAGAAGTGCGTAGATACACCGTTCAATGGCACCACTGGGACAGCAGTGAAGCATTACAGGCCTTGTGGATCCACCTTCTGTATCTGTAAAGGAGATATCATACCTTTCTGCATTTTCCACATCGATCTGGACTGTGGAGAGTGCACTGGCCTTTGCTATTGCATCCACGAAATTGAACTCGAATTTCAGGACAAAGTAGAAGAACCGTTTATCCCACATTTCAACAAGTACAGGCTTTCCTGCAGTCTGTGCAAGGGATGTGATAAACTCCCGGTTCTGGTCATAGAAATCCCTGGTAAACCTGATGGCAACCTCGTAATCATCAATACCAAGACCGATACTGCTGAGGGTGTCCATGCACATGCTGTACTGCTCGCCAAACTGGTCCACTGCCTGATCCATATCAGCACACATTGTGTGCATATCAGGCATTGTGAATGCCCTCAGTCTTCGAAGTCCTACAAGTTCTCCTCTCTGCTCCCTCCTGAAACTGTACCTGGTCATTTCGATCATTTTCATTGGAAGGCTGCGGTAAGAGATTGTCATGTCATGGTTCATGAGAAACTGGCCAAAGCATGCAGCAAACCTGAGAAAGAGCTGTTTCTTATCGGATTCTATGGAATACTGGCGGGCAGGGAACCTGTCCAGGTACTTTTTCAGGGTGGGATGGTTCATATCATACATGAGAGGAGTCTCGACTTCCATTGCCCCGTATCTGGTTGAGGTATCCAGTACATAGTTTTCCAGCAGTGACTTGACCAGCCTGCCCTTTGGATAGTATCGCATATTCCCGGAATCTGATCCTGGCTCATAATCTGCCAGCTCCAGGCGTTTCATGAGTTCAACATGGGGCGGTGCATCCTCGACTTTCCTGTTCTTTGTGATCTCATAGTCCACGAATTTGCGCAGATTCTCATGACCCTTGAAATCAAAGTCCTCTATGCTGTGAAGTTCTCCATCAGGAGTCATTATCTTCCAGTAGGATGTGGCAGTATCCTCGGCTTTTAGAGCCTCGGAGACAACTTCCTCATCCTGCCTGCATATCTCTTCTGTCTTTTCCGGCCTGATGGTCTTTGACAGTTCTGAGAGAGGATGGCCCTTGCAGCTGATCCTGAACGCCTTGTACCAGCCAAAGGGAGCCCTTGAAACCTCATAATCCGGACTCAGTATCTCTTCCAGTTCCTTCAGGACCGATACTGCAAAGGAGGGGGATGAAAGGTCAGAGCTAAGATGTGCGTAGGGGTAGAGCATGATACGTTCGGTATTTACCTGCCCTGCGACCTTTTTTATATCAGCAACTGCCCTTGACACAACCTCCCCGCGCCCGGTCTCATCCACGCTCTCAACAGCAATGAATACAGTAAGTGCCTCCTCGAGCCTGCCCTTCTTGAAGGACTCATCGATCTCTTCTGCAACCGGAGTATCCTTCTTTGTCTCATATTCAATATAATCGGAATGGATCAGTAATAACTGCATTATTTCACCTTTAAAGTCAAGATACAAACTATGGTGACCATATTACATTCACCGGTTTATATGATTTTGGAATTTTTTGTGTCTGATCCACCATCTGGATAGTATATCGGATGGTAGCAGGATATCACCGGCTGTGATCAGGGGCTTTTAAAATCAGCATTGATATTTATAGAATATAATCAGGTATAGCCAGTCATGGGTTGTAAAATGGAAATTGATGATGAACAGCTGTGCGGTGAAGCCATCAAAAAGTTGGGGACGCACTGGAAGATATCAAAATTGGAAGAACATACAGTGAATAGGAAGTAAAGAAAAAGACTGGTCTATCGTGAGTTATGGAGTATCAGATGTGCACAAAAAAATAAGGGTTTACCAGTAAGTGGCACCCCCTGTGTTGATGGACCTTTTCTGTAAAGTCCCATATTTACGTCATTTTTCTTCCAAAGGCCCTGGTTCCAAAGTGTTCATTGACCCTTTCTTCAAAGTCCCTTATCGTTACATCAGGCCATTCGTTTTCCGGGAATCCAGGTGCATCCATCAGTTTGGAATTATCAACATCCGGCAGGAAGTAGTGACCGTCTCCTTTCTTGAAGATTTCCCAGGGTACACCTACATACCCTTCCCTGATATTTAGTGATACTATCACATAGGGAATTGTGTTCTTTTCCATGTCCACCATAAAGTCTATGAATTTGCCTATTTCTTTGCCACTGGAATCCTTTATTGGATCTTTTTTTATACTTTCAGCTGATAGCATTTCAGGTTTTGTCATCCTATATTACCCCCATATCTATTCTGTAGATATTGATTCATATACTGTGTTCAACCCTTATATTTCATGCGCCTGCATTACCCCTTAAAGCATTGACCTGATATCTGTGGATGCTGTCGGGTACGAGTACGGGAATGTTTTCAGTTTCTCTGCAGGGATCTTCAGGCGCATTGCCATTGAGAAGATATTGATCACCTCTTCTGCTTCAGGTCCCAGCAGGTGTGCTCCTGCGATCAGTCCGGTCTTTTCATCAATGATGATTTTGGAGGCACTGTATCCGTAATTTGTGCGTCTTGAGGAGATCCAGTCCTTCTTATCATTGAATATCACCCTGTGCCTGCCCTCCTGTACCTGAGTGCTGTCAATTCCCACAGAGGCCAGGGGTGGTACTGTGAAGACAACTCCGGAAATGCCGGTATAGTCTATGGGTTCAACATTTCCTTCAATGATATTGGTTGCAGCAACTGCTGCCTGGTAGGCTGCTGTGGGTGTGAGCTGCTTGAAGTCTCCGGTCACATCACCTACAGAATAGATATGCTTGCTGGATACACTCTGCATATACTCATTGACAACGATCCGGCCCTTCTGAGTCTCAATTCCTGCTTTTTCAACATCAAGATCAGCGGTCTGGGGCACCCTGCCTGCACCGTGCACCACCATTCCGGTTATGAAAGAGTCACCATCCTTTGTGGTTACCTGGTATGAATCTCCCAGCCATTCTATTGAAACCGGCTCCTTTTCTGTAATCACATCAATTCCTGCGTCCTCTGTTGCCTTTACCACAAGATCAACCATTTCAGGATCAAAGCCTTTTAAAACCCTGCTGCTTCTGTTCAGTATCCGTACCTCTGCACCAGTCCTGGCAGCCACATGGGCAAACTCGAATGAGATAAACCCGCCTCCAATAAATGTAATATCATCCGGCAGGATATCCAGTTCCATGAATCCGTCACTTGTTACCAGATGTTCCCCACCTTTAATTCCCAGTTCTGCAGGTTTTGCACCGGTGGCAATCACTATGTATTTACCCCGGATTTTGGTGTCGTTGAATTCCAGGGTGTGACTGTCCAGAAAGCGCGCCCTTCCGTGATAGGTGGCTATTCCCAGGGATTTTAACCAGTTCTCGGTCTTCTCGGCTACAGGGTCTGTGAAGGTGCGCTTGAATTTGATGAGTTCAGACCATTGGAGTTTGAAGTCGCCTGATACAGGACTGCCCTTATCGATCATTCGCATGGGCCAGTCTATCATATCAGCACCTCCCACCAGTACCTTCTTGGGGATACACCCCCTCTGCGGGCATGTTCCACCGTATCCACCGGAGTCTATGACAGCTACACTCATTCCTCCATCCCTGCACCTGGAGGCAGCTGCCCCGCCTGAAACTCCGGTACCGATCACTATCACATCATATTCTTCTGCCATTCCCAAAACACCCCTTGAAAAGAAAATCTATGTACTATTTCGACAGTTTTTGTCATATAGTTTCTGGAACAATGTTACCTGTACCTGGCTGCCACACAGGAGTCAAGACACCTGCCACAGGCATTGCAGGATTCATCTATCCTGAGACCCTGGTCCAGTGATATGCAGTCTGCAGGGCAGACCTTTGTGCACAGTCCGCACAGGGTACAGTTCCTGATCCTTGCAAGGTTTGCTGCGGTGGTGTTGAAGATCTCTTCTGCACTTTCCCTGGACCCTGCGCGCACCTTCAGTGATCCTGTGGAGTAATAGGTTATGCTGAACTCATCTGTATTGACAGCAATTACTCCCAGTTCCTCTGATGAGGTTATACTTCCCATGACATACATCACTCCCTCCACCTCACTGAAGGTGAGGCCTGTGACGTTTGCCTCTACTGAATATCCGCCTGCAGTACAGGGGGATGTTCCTGAAACCGAGTGGATTTCAAACCTGCCTTTTCTTTCTGCAGGTTTTGTTTTGATACCAAGCTTTTCTGCAAGTTTTAGCATTTTCGGAGGATGTGATTGCCAGCGCCAGAAGCCGTGGTCTATGTATTCTTCTGGCAGGGAGTGCTCTGTGGCCCAGTTTTTGAGGTATGAGTTCCACTGTTGATACATTTGAGGATATTTTTTCTTTACAATCTCATATTCTGCCTGCATGGACGCAGGACACAGATAGCAGCCAACCCTTTCAAAACCTGTGTCGTAGAGTGGGTTGTAGTCAAGTTTTCGCCAGTGAATGTACAGCCAGACCTCAATTGCCCTCCAGTTTCGTATTGGGAAGATGTTGAGCTGTCCCGGTACAAAGGGGTTCATTTCACTGGCAGGTGTGGATGATCTGCTGAATGATTCGTATCTTCTTTTCCCGTCAATGGTGAGGCAGGTTCCATTGCTGCTGGAGCAGTTCTCAACTGCCTTTGCTGCCGGTGCAAGCTTGCAGACCTTGCAGCACCACCTGAAATCCTTGCCCGGGGGTCCGAAGCTGTCAATGTTTTCCCAGAAGGCGTTTCCTGCAGATTCTTCTGTTAAGGGAACTTTCCTTTCTCTGCAGTGTTTTCTGACAAATTCCACAGTATCAGGAAATTCCAGGCCGGTGTTTACAAAGACTGCCTTTACATCCCTTTTTTTCAGGGCACTGAGTGCCAGGTCAAGTACCACCAGGCTATCCTTTCCTCCACTAAAGGATACCTGTACCGGCATTTTTCTGTACTGTTTCTGGTTTGCAATTCCCCTGATGATATTCATGCCGTCTTTGCCAAGTCTTCGTATGTGGTCTATGTTTGCGGCTATGATGTCCTCCATTGAGGGGGTTTCTGGAAGAAGCTGTGCACCGGATCTTTTTATATCCTGGATCTTTAGAATTCCTGATTCCTGCCATTCACCTGCTCCTGCAAGTCCTGTTTCTGTCCGGATCAGGACCGGGGATTCGGGAATGCCTGCAGTGTTTTCCGGTTTGACCTTCTTGCCGCTGAGGTGTCGTCCTGTATCCTCTATGGTTACCACATTCTCTGTTGCAGTCTCCAGGAGCAGTGCGGCACCGTCTGCTGTTGGCCTGAACCTGTGCTTTTTTGTGACCGGATCAAACCACATGAGCCCGGCTTTGATACCGTCCACAATGACCTCATCACTTCGATCATCCCCTGGTACCTTGTTCAGGAGAATGATCCTGCCGTCAAATGGACTGGTCCCGAAGTGTTCCATCAGAAGCCCTGATAATAACTGATTTTCATATTCTGATGCAAACCTGATATCTCCAGGTTCTGTCAGCTGGATCCTGCGACCCTGCCCTTTGCACCTGCAGCATATCCTGTCTGCGAGCGGTGTGTTGCATTCCATGCACCAGTGGATATGTTCACCGGTTCTGCGCTGTTTTTTTGAGTGTTTCAATGTTTTTTATAATTCAAAAGATATATTAAATAGGTTCTGGTGCGCTGCACCTGCGGTGCAGGGCTGAGTTTACTTAAAGGTTTAAATATGAACTTCCTTATATTCACAGGAAATGGTACTGAACAGGATTTTTGCAAGGATCATGTCAGTTGGCGAGATCCAGAGGCAGAGTATTGCCACTTTTGTAAGCCAGATCATTCTCACATTTGTAGGATTTTTGAGTACCATGTACTTTGCACACACTGTTGGTTCAGGAGTGCTTGGTGCCTATTTCCTGTTCACCGCCTATTTTGGAATCATCAATCTGGTTACAGACGGCGGCTTTGGCGGTGCTGCCATCAAAAGAATCAGTGAGGGAGAGGAGCAAAACGCCTATTTCACGGCTTTTGTTGTTCTCAGGACGGTCCTTACAGTACTGATCATAGGACTGATTCTGGCATTTAGATCATATGCTGGTCTGGACAGCCAGATACTTGACTGGCTGATACTGGCACTGATTGTAGCACTATTTTATTCTACCATTTATGCAGGAATTGCAGGCCGTTCAAAGATGGGCATTGCTGCTGTGGGTACCATCAGCCAGAACCTGTCAAGGATATTTTTACAGGTTATCGCAGTTTTCCTGGGTTACGGACTTGCAGGACTTGCAGGAGGATTTATTGCAGGATTTATTGGTGCTGCACTGATCCAGTTCAAGTTCTTTGACCTCAACTTTGAGAGATTCGAGTGGCGACACATAACAAGCCTTGCATCCTTCTCATTCTGGCTCTTCCTGACCTCGGCAGGAGTGATACTCTATTCCCATGTGGATGTTATCATGATCGGATATTTCCTTGAGGAATCCGATGTGGGAGTCTATCAGGTGGTGTTCCAGTTCACAACTATTGCAGTGATACTGGCAATTGCTATCAAAACAACTCTCTGGCCCAAGATCAGCCGTTGGGGGAAAACCCAAGATACCGATTCAGCAGAACGAGCACTCTCAAGGGCCCTGACCTTCTCATTTCTCATGGCAGTACCGATTGTTGCAGGCGGGGCACTCCTGGGTGAGAGAATGCTCTACTTCTTCTATGGTGCAGGATTTGCGTGGGGATACACCACACTTGTGATACTCTTCTGCGCCCAGCTGATCAATGTCTTCCAGACCTTCTTCACAATGTGTCTGGGAGCCCTGGACCGCCAACGTGACGCATTCCATGTAACTGCCATCTCATCTGGTGCAAACATTATCTTCAACCTTATCCTGATACCGGTAATTGGAATTGAAGGTGCGGCCATTGCAACCGTTGTGACCATGGCACTCAATGCACTGCTGGCAAAACGTGTGCTCTCAACAATAATCCAGGTAAAACTTGATACCCGATCAATCCTGAATATATTCAAGGCCACAGCAGCAATGTCAGTCTTTGTTGGAGTTTACATATACCTGATACCAGTCACAAGCGTCTGGCTCACACTCCTGCCAATCGCCGTAGGAGGCATGATCTACGGACTCCTGATCCTCAAACTGGACCCTGCCATCTACAGCGACCTTAAGGACATCTCAACCAGAATGAACCTGCCTTGGCCTAAGTTACTCTGAAGTCCAGAAAAATATTAAAATAATCTGCAAACATTTTTTATTGGATAAAATCTCATAGAGCAGTATCTTAATCAAATTTAAAAAATCCAGTGATAATAACATGAAATCCATAATCCTTGCAGGAGGTTCAGGAACACGTCTCTGGCCATTAAGTCGGGAACAATATCCCAAACAATTCCTGAAACTGAAAGATTCTTCACTATTTCAGGATACTGTCGAAAGATGCCTAGAAGTATCTGGGATCAATGAAATATTTGTGGTAACTAATGAAGCCCAGAAATTTTTTGTTCTTGGCCAAATAGAAGAGATGGGATACGATTTTCCAGCTGAAAATTTATTGCTTGAGCCTGAAGGAAAGAACACATTGCCAGCTGTCTGTTACGGTATGAAGGAAATCGTCAGTAAGTTTGGAAAATCTACTGTTGGAGTATTCTCTTCAGATCATGTACTTGACAGAAAGTCCATGGAGATAATTTCAAATGTAGAGAATCTGGCATCTGAGTTTTTGGTCACATTTGGAATTACGCCTACATCTCCCCATACAGGATATGGATATATCAAACCTGCAGAATCACATGGAACGGGATGCCGGGTTTCAGAGTTCAGGGAAAAACCTGACCTTGAAAAAGCCCAGCAATATATCAATGAAGATTGTCTATGGAACAGCGGAATTTTCCTGATGGACAGTGACCTGTTCTTTGAAGAGCTGGCAGAACATTCTCCGGCAGTTCATGAAACTTTTGAATCAACGAATGATATAAACGAGATCTATTCCAGAATCCCCGACGTCTCCATTGATTATGGAATTATGGAAAAATCCAATCGTGTAGCTGTCGTCAGGCTTGAACATAAATGGAGTGATCTGGGTAATTTTGATGCAATATATGATGAATCTGAAAAGGATGAAAACGGAAACTGCATCTATGGCTGCGATAATATTATGGTAGATTCTAGAAATAACCTGATCCATTCAAAATCCAATAAGCTGGTTTCACTGATCGATGTCAATGATATGGTTGTGATGGACACGCCGGATGCTCTTCTGGTCTGTCCCAGAGAAAGCAGCCAGAAAGTAAAAGATGTTGTAAGCACATTGAAATCCAGAAGTGATGATCGAACACAACTGCACAGGACAGTCTACAGACCATGGGGCAGCTATACAATCCTGGAAGATTCAAATATCCACAAGATAAAGAACATCATGGTACTGCCAGAAAAAAAGCTAAGCCTTCAATTGCATCATCACAGAAGCGAACACTGGGTTGTGGTCAAAGGTATAGCCTGTGTTCAAATCAATCACGAGCAAGTTTACCTCAGGTCCGGAGAGAGTACTTTCATACGTGCAGGTGAGAAACACAGACTTTCCAATCCCGGAAAACTGCCACTGGAGATCATCGAAGTTCAGCTCGGTGAATATGTAGAAGAGGATGACATTGTCAGATTTGATGATGTGTATGGAAGGAATTGAATAATTAAAATATATTTTTATTAAATATTGAATTTCAATTTTAAGGATGGATTAATTCTGGAAGTTAAAAAAGCAGTCATACCGGCAGCAGGACTCGGTACCAGATTCCTGCCGGTCACAAAGTCAATGCCAAAGGAAATGCTTCCAATCATCGACAAGCCGGTGATACACTACGTAGTTGAGGAAGCCATTTCCTCAGGAATCGATGATATCTTATTCATTACCGGAAGACACAAACGCTCAATAGAGGACTATTTTGATGACTCCCCTGAACTTGAGATGCATCTTGAGCATAAGGGCAAGAACAGGATGCTTGAGATGGTGCAGGATATCTCATCAATGGCAGATATACACTACATTAGACAGAAAGAGCCAAGGGGACTTGGAGATGCAATACTTACAGCTGAAAAGCATGTCGGGAACGAACCCTTTGCAGTACTGCTTGGAGATGATATCATTGCCAACTGCAAACCATGTACAGAGCAGCTAATTGAAAAATTCCAGTACCTTGGCAAATCAATACTTGCAGTTGAAGAGGTGCCACCTGAAAAAACCAGCAGTTACGGAATGATCGATGGCACACCCATTGACGAATCACTCTATTCACTCAATGACATTGTGGAAAAACCGGCACCCGAAGATGCTCCATCCAATGTCGGAACAATCGGCAGATATATCTTTACACCAGAAATTTTTGATTGCATCAAAAAAACAGGCAAAGGATTCGGGGGAGAAATCCAGCTAACAGATGCCATCAAGCTCCTCAACCAGAATCAGCAGGTCTATGCATACAGATTTACCGGCAACAGATATGACACAGGGGATAAGCTTGGATACGTGAAGGCCATTATTGACTTTGCTTTGAAAAATGAGAAAATGAAAAATCAGATAAGTGAATATCTTATAGAAATATTTGTACATACTAAATAATCATTCATTCATGGTTGAATATAAAATTAGTTGTTATTATCCAAATCAAAATTATTAGCTCAAATATTATCAAAGATTTTTACTATAAAACACTAAAAAAGCCTAAAACTACAAATAATAGGGGTAATCATTATGACAAAAACAGCCTTAATCACAGGAATCACTGGTCAGGACGGTGCATATCTTGCAGAGTTTCTACTGGAAAAAGAATACATAGTACATGGTATAAAGAGAAGATCATCTTCCTTCAATACCGAAAGAATCGATCACCTTTACAAAGATCCGCATGAAAGAAATGTGAATTTTTTCCTGCATTATGGTGATATGACAGATTCCACAAATCTGATCAGGATTATTCAGGATACGCAGCCAGACGAAATATACAACCTGGCAGCTCAGAGTCATGTGCAGGTATCCTTTGAAACTCCTGAATATACTGCCAATTCTGATGCACTGGGAACATTGCGTTTACTTGAAGCCATCAGGATACTTGGAATGGAAAACAAAACTAAATTCTATCAGGCATCTACCAGTGAGTTGTACGGAAAAGTTCAGGAAATACCTCAGACTGAAACAACCCCATTCTATCCAAGAAGCCCTTATGGAGCAGCTAAGCTCTATGCATACTGGATCACAGTAAACTATCGCGAAGCCTATGATATGTTTGCATGCAATGGGATACTTTTCAACCATGAATCACCCATCCGGGGAGAAACTTTTGTTACCAGAAAAATATCACGAGCTGCTGCAAGAATCAAGCACGGATTACAGGAAAAGCTATATCTTGGAAACCTTGATGCAAAAAGAGACTGGGGCCATGCAAAGGATTATGTAGAAGCCATGTGGTTAATGCTCCAGCAAGAAACAGCAGAAGATTTTGTGATAGCAACCGGATATACACATTCTGTAAGGGAATTTGCAGAACTCACATTCAGAGAACTTGGAATCGAAATTGAATGGAAGGGTAATGGAGTTGATGAAAAAGGAATTGACATCAATACAGGTGAAGTATTGATTGAGATTGATCCTAAGTATTACAGACCTACAGAAGTTGAGATTTTGATTGGTGATGCCACCAGGGCTAAAGAGAAGCTTGGATGGGAACCCAAAGTTAAATTTGAAGAACTTGTAAAGCAGATGGCAAAAGCAGAGGAAGATGTTATCTTTGGGATAAATAATTTCAGAAGGTGATTTCAGTGGAAAATAATTCAAAAATATATGTTGCCGGCCATCGAGGTCTTGTAGGTTCGGCAATTATGAGAAAACTGGAATCAAAGGAGTATAGCAATCTAATCTATCGAACCCACAAAGAGCTGGACCTTACAGACCAGAAAGCAGTAAATGATTTTTTTGAACAGGAAAAGCCTGATTATGTGTTCCTTGCAGCCGCAAAGGTTGGAGGAATTCTTGCAAATAGCACCTATCCTGCAGAGTTCATCTATGACAATCTCATGATAGAGACCAATGTAATTCATGCTGCATACAAAAATAATGTCAAAAAACTCCTGTTCCTTGGCTCATCCTGTATCTATCCAAAGCATGCCCCACAGCCAATGAAAGAAGAATATCTTCTTACAGGCGAGCTTGAACCCACAAACGAAGCCTATGCAATTGCAAAGATCGCAGGAATCAAGCTCTGCAAATACTATAACCAGCAGTACGGTACAAACTTCATATCTGTGATGCCAACAAACCTTTACGGTCCCAATGATAATTTTGATCTTAAAACTTCACATGTACTGCCTGCCCTGATTCGAAAATTCCATGAAGCAAAGATAAACAAAGAACCAGAAGTAGTTGTATGGGGAACAGGTAAACCAAGAAGGGAATTTCTGCATGTTGACGATATGGCTGATGCATGCGTATATCTCATGGAGAATTTCGATGCACAGGAAATTGGAGAATTTGTGAATGTTGGAGTTGGAGAGGATATTTCAATTAGTGAGCTGGCCGAGATAATAAAAAAGATTTTTGGATTTGAAGGTGAAATTGTTTATAACAACTCGAGGCCTGATGGTACACCACAGAAACTGCTGGATGTTACTAGGTTGAATGAGCTGGGGTGGAACCCAAAGATCAGTCTTGAAAATGGAATAAAAAACACATATCGGTGGTATATGGATATAAAACATGACTAATTTATATAGCAATGTAGGAAGTCAGTCTAAATTTCTAAAAATAATTATTGTTAATGAACCCATTTCAAAACTCAAATAGAATAAAACTTATAAAATTCGATCTAGCAAAAATAGCGGTTGATAGAGTTCTAAATAATCTTACCTATTATTTCTACAACAAAAAATGGAGTTTTGAAATAGGTTCAATTATAAATGGTTGATGAAATATGAAAAAACAAATACTTGTTACAGGTGGAGCAGGTTTTATTGGATCACACTTATGTGAAAAGCTTCTTCAAAATGGACATGAGGTTATTTGTGTAGATAATTTTTTCACCGGAAAAAAAGAAATATTACTCATTTAATGGATAATCATTATTTTGAAGTTCTTCGTCATGATATCAATGATCCAATTTCAGTAGAAGTTGATGAAATATATAATCTTGCATGTCCTGCAAGCCCGATCTATTACCAAAGAGATCCTGTGCAGACCACAAAAACATCTGTCATGGGTGCCATTAATGTACTGGATCTGGCAAAAAGGTTAGATGTGAAAATCTTACAAGCTTCTACTTCTGAAGTTTACGGTGACCCAGAGCTTCATCCTCAACCTGAAACTTATCGGGGAAATGTGAACCCTGTAGGACCCAGAGCCTGCTATGATGAGGGAAAAAGATGTGCTGAAACTTTATTTTTTGACTACAAACGTCAATATGATTTAGACATTAAGATAATAAGAATATTTAATACGTATGGACCTAAAATGCATCCAAAAGATGGAAGAGTAGTAAGTAATTTTATAGTTCAGGCTCTTAATGACGATGACATTACAATTTACGGAAACGGAACACAAACACGATGCTTTTGTTATGTGGATGATTTAGTTGATGGAATAATTAATATGATGAATAAACCCAGAGACTTTAATGGTCCTGTTAATCTTGGCAATCCTGAAGAATACAGAATTTTAGATCTTGCCAGCAAAATAATGCAATTGACAAATTCTAACAGTGAACTGGTCTATAAACCATTACCTGAAGATGATCCTGTGAAACGCAAACCTGACATTGACCTAGCTAAAAAGGAATTAGGTTGGGAACCAAAAGTATCATTAGAAGAAGGCCTGAAGAAGACTATTTCCTATTTTAAAGAGTTACTACCGGGTAAGTGATGGATATACAATATAATGAGTTAAAAAAGATATTTGAAGATACAAAACTGAAGATATAATACAAAAATAAAACAGATAAGAAAATAGATAATCAACAGCATAAGCGGGAATGTAAAGTTAAAACATTACTTAAATATGAAAATTTAAAATGTAGATTTGCTAGTGGGAAGGAGTATAAATAGACTTATGAAGCAAATATGGTGATTACATGGGGATTGTTAATTTTGGTATACCTGAAAAAGAAGCAAATTATTTGAGAAAAAACCTTGCATTAGATGTATTTGTAGAAGGAGGGACATATAAAGGAAAAACTGCAAAAAAGATGAGTGTATCTTTTAAAAAGGTTTACACTATAGAAAAATCAAATAAGCTGTTCAACATATCAGATGCTCATTTACAAAATTGTAGTAATGTAACTTTACTAAAGGGAGATACTAGAGACCATTTAAATGATATTATAACTAATAATAATAATATTCTATTTTGGTTAGATGCACATTGGAGCGGTGGAATCACTTACGGTGAAAAAGACGAATGTCCTCTTTTAGAAGAACTTAACATAATATTTAAGCACAACAAAAATTATGTTATTTTAATAGATGACGCAAGGCTTTTTTTAGCGCCCCCACCATTACCACATAATTTAGAAAATTGGCCTACAATAAATGATATAATAAAACAACTTCCACACTATTGGGAATTATTTGTATTTGAGGATGTTATTTACATAATTCCATCCAAGTATCTTAAACAGTTCAAATATTTCATGCAAAATGTAGTTACTGAACAGTGGAAAAAAATAATAACTATCTTATTTTAAATAAATCAAAACTTGAGCCAATATCTAAAATATTAAAAATGATAAAATAACGGCTCTGTAGAAAACCTATTTCTTACTTTGAAGAACTGTCGATAAGTGGTAGCAATGAGGTACAAAGAGTTCTTACCTCCATATGATCTAAAAAGATATTTAATTAGCAAAATCAATTCTGTACGGCAGAGAGTGAAAAATCGGAACCTTTGGATGGCATTCTTTGTCATAGAACAAACAATCATCGGCGGTAGAAATCGAAAAACTGTAACATATACCTTCATTAAGAAATTTAAAAACCTTATTAATCGTCACCGACCATCTCCTTATCGGCCAAAGGGAATAATATATTCAATCGAAAAATGGTTTGAAAATGGTCTCCAGCCGCAAATGAAGGGGAGCTGGATAAAAATAATAGTTCCTGAAAATAAAATATACAGGGAAAAGGCAAAGAACATATATGGAAGGTTAGATCCTCCTCTTGACAAATGGCATGGATATCATTCATACCCAGCAGCTTATCTGTGCTTGCTCAAAAATGCGAATGTTGTCAATGAGAATGGGGTGGTAATATCTTATGATAATAAAGTATATTCTGATTTTACCTATCAGATAGGTAAACCAATAGAAAAAAATGATGTCTTCATATCCTATATTAGAAAACCTGAATATATTGAAGGTTGCTTTGCAACCATAGCATCTTCTGAAAGTTCAGGTTATTTCCACTGGATGTTAGAATGTTTGCCTCGAATAAAATTAATCGAGGACTATATTGATGATATTGATTTTTTGATAGTTCCTGATGGCTTGAAAAAGTTCCATATTGAAACACTTGATCTTCTGGGATTCCCGGAAGAAAAACTATATCGCATCAAGAATAGTATGAACATTCAATGCGAAAATCTCTTTGTACCCTCATTGCCAATAAGGGATGCACTTATGTCAACGTGGGTCTGCGAATTTCTGAGAGAATCCTTTATTCCAGAAAATGCAGCGGATCCGCATCGTCTGATATATATTTCCAGAAAAGATGCTCTTTACCGAAAAATAGAAAATGAAGAAGAGGTTGAAGGTTACCTTAAAGAAAAAGGATTCGAAATACTCCAGATGTCAAAGCTTCCTTTTACTGAACAGGTAAGGGCCTGTGCGGAGGCTAAGATTGTGATTGGACCTCACGGGGCTGGACTGACAAACATAGTATTCTGCAGAAATGCTAAAATCCTTGAGCTTTTTTCTCCTTCTTACCTTGGAGGGTTTTCCATACTCGCTAACCATGGAAAAAATGAATATTGGTATCTTGTAGGCGATGATATTCCTGGTAATTCACCTCCCTCATGGAAAAATTTCAGGATTGACATCAAAGAGCTGGATTTAACATTAAATAGTATGCTAAAAGAATGATATAACGAAATAATTTTATTTTTATGATACTTCAATATCAATTAAGGAACACAATATTGCGGAGCAAGTAAATAAATGATAATAAAAGATAAATCTCTGAAATATAATATTGCAAAGAAACTTTATCATTTATCGGTTAAAATTGATAACTCAAATAATAGCAACTTTGAAACAAATGGTGAGAAAAAATTTATAAAAAATCTTTTTGATGATTTGAAGAATAAAGATTCGTTGATTCTTATAGATGTTGGTGGAAATATTGGCGATTACACACAAATGTTATTTGAAAACGCAATTAAATTAAATGGAACCTTCCAAATACATGTTTTTGAGCCTACTAAATATTGTTATTCCATGCTATCAAAAAGATTTCGAGATAAAAGAGTATACTTAAATAACACTGCATGTTCAAACATAGATAGATCTGCAAAAATATATTATGATTCTGTAGGGAGTGGTTTGGCATCAATGCACAATCGGAATTTGAAAGCAATCGGAAATGAACTTAAAATAAAAGAAACGATAAAAACCCAGAGATTAGATGATTACATAAAAAAGTGTAATATTTGTCATATTGACTTCATTAAAGTGGATGTTGAAGGACATGAGAAAGCTGTATTTGAAGGAATGGGAGATTTTTTGAATCCTGATTTTGTTGATTATGTTCAATTTGAGTATGGAGGAGCAAATCTTGACAGTATGACTTCGCTTATGAACCTTTATGAGCTTTTTGAGTTTAAAGGATTTGTATTAGCAAAAATAATGCCTAAAGGACTTCAAGTAAGAAATTACGAGCCTTTTTTGGAGAACTTTGAATACTCAAATTATGTAGCAATATCTAAAAAAGTGATTAAAGTATGATGCAAATCTACCCAAATATAGAACAAAATTTCTTTTGTCCTATATGTAATCAGGAAACAACTGTAAAAAAAAATGTATGGCAAGGTATACATGTGGGTGTTAAATCCAGATGTAAAAAATGTCAAAAAGAGTATTATCAGGATTTAAACGTAGGTCATTCTACATACACACCATACAGTGTAGACTTAGACACTTTTCAATTATTTGGTTCAGATAGTTCAATAGATTGGTATGGAACTCCTCTCCAAAAATCTCTGCAAAATCCAAATAGAAACAAAATAAGCTTTGAAAAAGAAGTGTTTGAAAAGAAAGATGAAGTAATAATTTTAAACTGTATAGACTACTTATATGGCCATTCACTTCTGAAACTGTTGAATGCTGAAAGGCATTTACAAAGCAAAAATCAACACGGTCTAATTGTTATCGTCCCAAAATTTTTGGAATGGATGCTTCCAGAAGGCATTGCTGAGAAATGGGTATTTGATATTTCTTTAAAAGAAGGACAAGATTTTTTTATTGACTTTGATAATGTGATTAATAAAGAACTTGAAAGATTTTCTAAAATTTATATTAGTAAAGCATTTTCCCATCCAAAAAATTTCGATATAACTAATTTTACAGGTGTCAAGAAGCATAATTTCAAAGATGAAAAATTTAGAATAACTTTTATTTGGAGAGAAGATCGACTATGGATTAACAATTCTCTTTTGCAAAAAAGTGTTAATAAATTCAACATCAAAATCATTAGATATTTATTATTGGCCAAGCAAAAAAGAAAATTGCTTAAAGTATTTTTGAGACTTAGAGAAGTATTTCCTAATGCAGAGTATACAGTAGCAGGTTTTGGAAAATACAATAATTTCCCAAAATGGATTGATAACCAAATTGTAAATGTGTTTAATGAAAATATCGAAAGAAAACTTTGTCAAATATATTCTGAAAGTAGATTAATTCTAGGCGTTCATGGTTCTAATATGCTGTTGCCTTCAGCTCATGCTGGAATGACTGTAGACCTTATGCCTGAAGATAGATGGGGTAATTTTGCACAGGATATTTTATATCAAGAAAAAGACGTGAGAATGAGTAGTTATAGGTACAGATACATACCTATAAATCAAAAACCCACTTTTATACATAATATGATTTCTCATATGATAAAGGATAAAGAGCATTTTGTTGAAAACATGATAATTGATTAAATTACTATAAAAGTAATTTAGAATTAAATATTTGTATTTGTTAGAAGTGTGGGTATATGAGATCACATTAAGTAATTACATGCTATTATTTTTTGTAAAAAAATCGTAAATTGAAATTGCAAATTATTATAATTTCAGAAAATAAGTAGATTTAGACAATATAATGAAATCAAAACGACTTATACCTAGGTGGAAATATGCATAAAACAGGAATAGCATTATTCGTCTACAATAGGCCAGAACATTGTAGGAAAGTGCTTGAATTTCTAAAAAAAAATAACATTGATAAATTATACATATTTTCAGATGGTCCGAAAAAAAATTCGAACATTAAAAAAATTAAACTTGTTAGAGAGATAATCAATTCAATTGATTGGTGTGATGCCGAAATAATAGAACACAAGAATAACAAAGGACTAGCAAATTCAATTGTCGATGGCGTAAATTATGTATTGAGCAAACATGATAGAATCATAGTACTTGAAGATGATTGTGTACCATCTGAAGACTTTGTCCATTTTATGAATACGTGTTTTGATAAATATGAAAACGATGAACAGATTATGAATGTATCTGGATATGCTCCACCTATTAAAATACCAGCTGATTATCCATACGATATCTATTTTTCTTATCGTTCTTCCTCTTGGGGTTGGGGTACTTGGAGAAGAGCATGGAAGTATTATAATCGTAGTCCTCTAATTCTTCAAGAAGTTGATAACTCAACAGATTTGAAAAAAAAGGTTGATAGGGCTGGAAAAGATCTTTATCCAATGTTAAAAGCCCAAATTGAAGGAAAATTAGATTCATGGGCTGTTTTTTGGTCTATAAATATAATTAAAAATGAGGGATTGTGTATTAATCCAGTGGAATCTAGAATAATGAATATAGGACATGATGGAACCGGAGTTCATTGCCACAAAGATAATAGATACGAAGTTTATCTGAATAAAAATAAACATAAAAAAATAGTCTTCCCAGCTAGTAATAGGCCTGATGAACGTATAATTGAGGAGTATCATAAATTTATTTCTAATCCTTTTTTAGCAAAAATTTTAAGATTTTGTCGAAATAAAATAAATAAATTCATATAACAAAATAAGAAAAATCTTCATTTATAAATTTGTAAATTGGAAATTATATTATGGACATACTCATCTTAAACACATATGACCTTAAAGGCGGTGCCTCTCGTGCTGCATATCGCCTACATAAGGGTTTTCAACAGATTGGTCATAACTCACAAATGTTAGTACAGGTTAAATATGGGGATGATTGTAACGTTATCGGATCAAATTCAATTATAGAGAAAGGTTTAGGAATGGTACGTCCCTACTTGGACACCATTCCTGCGAGGTTACACTCTAAATGGAATAAAACTCTATTTTCTACAGCTTTTTTATCTAAAAAAATAGATGACAAGGTTATCAAGATTGATCCAGAAATCATTAGTCTACATTGGATAGTAGGAGGATTTATCGCTCCAAAAACACTAAAAAAACTAAATAAACCTTTAGTTTGGACTCTTCATGATTCTTGGGCATTTACAGGCGGCTGCCATATCCCATTTAATTGTAAGCATTATACTAAGTCTTGCGGAAAATGTCCTACTCTTGGTTCCTCAAAAAATCATGACTTATCCCGCTTAATATGGTATAGAAAAAAAAGAAATTGGAAAAATCTAAATATTACTATTGTCACACCTAGCCGATGGCTTTGCGAATGTGCTCAATCCAGTTCCCTTTTTCAGGATTATAGGATAGAAGTCATTCCAAATGGTCTAGATTTACAAATTTATAAACCTGTGGAAAAGAGAATTGCTCGAAATATATTAGGATTTCCTGAAGACAAAAAATTAATTTTATTTGGAGCAATGTACAGCACTAGTGATCCAAACAAAGGTTTTCATTTATTGCAATCTGCTTTACAAAATTTATCCAAAAATGGTTGGACACAAGAAATTGAACTGATTATATTTGGTGCATCTGAACCGGCTAATCCCCCAAATCTATATTTCGAATCTCATTATTTAGGTCATCTGCATGATGATGTTAGTTTATCAATATTATATTCCGCAGCAGATGTTATGATTGTACCTTCTATTCAAGAAGCCTTTGGACAAACTGCCTTAGAAGCTATGGCATGTGGAACTCCTGTTGTTGCCTTTGGAGCTACTGGATTATTAGACATAGTAGATCACAAAATCACGGGATATTTAGCAAAACCATATGATCCTATAGATTTAGCAAGAGGAATTGAATGGATACTTGAAGACGATAAACGATGGGAAAAACTATCCATTAAATCTCAAGAAAAAATTACACAAGAATTTGATATTGAAATTATTGCACAAAAATATGTTGAGTTGTATCAAGAAATTCTTAAATCTTAATTTTGATTTTTAACGAACTGATTTCTAAAATATAAATACTCTTTCTTCCATTTATAGTTTGAGGGATTAAATGGAATTTAAATAATTCACTGATAAACAGTGCAAAGGTATTAAACCAAATTCATCTCCACAACTAATAACTGGACGAAAGAAAGCATATGACCGTAAAGCTGTAAAGTGTTATTCTTTTTGTCATGATAACAGATTGCATATGGTCAGATATGCCTGAACGCTGTGGATCACATATAACTGCATGGAGAAGATTAAGTCGGTAGTCAGAAGAAGGAGTGTGGAGTCGAATTATAGTAGCTCTTAGAGATTCAACTTGCCAGAAAGGTAAGTTCTCACTTGAAGCGGTTTGTGTTGACAGTAGCTTCATTGAAACTAAAAAAAGGGAGAGGGAACAGCTTACAATGGATATAAAAAGAGAAAAAGGCATAAAGGTCTATGTCTGCGTTACCTGTGAAGATTTTCCTCTTGCAATTATCATTTAACTAGGAATGAACATGATATTAAAAGGTTCATTGAAGTAATGGATAGCATTAAGATAAAATCCAGTAGAAGACCAAGAACAAAACCACTTGAAGTTCTTGCAGATTCTGCATATGACAACAAAGATTCATCAAGAATTTCCATGAGGCAAGGGTTAAGGATGAGTCTAAAGTGGTTGTCTGGGGGACCGAAGCACAAAAGCGTGAATTCCGTCATGTTAAGGATAGAGGAGATACATGTATATATCGGATGGAGAATATGACGCAGCTGATTTTGAAGATTTGTAAATATCGGCATAAGTAAAAATTTTTTAATAAAAGAACAGGTTGAATTAATACAAAATGTGGTAGGATACAAAAACGAAATTATGTTTTATACATCAAAACCATATGGTACTCTACAAAAACTGTTGGATGTTACAAAACTCCATAACCTGGGCTGGAGGGAAAAAGTACAAATGAAAGATGAGATCAAGCAGATATATGAATCATAAATTGCAATTTAGAATAAAGTAAATGGAGGAGGCAAACATAAATAATCAAAAGCCGGTTGTATCGGTTATAACTGCCTGTCTAAACAGCGATCAATATATAGAAGATACAATAGAAAGTGTGATCAAACAGACTTATCCAAATATAGAATATGTGATCATAGATGGCGGTTCCACGGATAATACGCTAAACATCATCAAAAAGTATGATAACCAAATTGCAAACTGGATAAGTGAACCTGACAATGGTGTATACGATGCAATGAACAAGGGTATTGTTCACTCCACTGGAGAAATAATCTATTTTTTAAACGCAGGCGATTATCTATACGACAATGAGATTATAGAAAAGATTGTAAATGAATTTTTAGATGAATCGGTACTTGCAGTTTATGGTAATGTAGAAGTAATCAATTATGAAAAAAATAAGAAAAGTATTCGAGGATGCAAGGTCACCTACAACAACTTATTATATAGAAGGGTATGTCATCAGGCACTATTTGTAAGAAGATCTCTTTTTGATGAAATGGGTCTTTTTTCCACATCCTTCAAGCTTTCATCTGATCATGAATTTATAATTAAATGCATTAAAAAATATAGTGACAATTTTCTTTATCTAGACAAAATCATTGCAAAGTACAGGGATGACGGAATGAGTTGTAAGATGATGGAAAAAACCAAGATTGAAGACTTGAAGATCATTTCATCAAACTACAATATATTCAAATTTTTATTAGGAAGCGCAGTCTGTGGTTATGTCATACTGAAATACAAAATACCGCAGGTTTTAAATCAATAAATCGATGATAAGAATTTGCAATGAACATTTTAGTGATACCCACCACAGATTGGATCAGGCATCCTGTTCCAAATAGACTCAATTTTATTTTCGATATACTTGCTGAGAATCATAACGTACATGTGGCTCATTTCACATTAAAAAAATTTCATCAGGAAAAAGAAAGGAACACTAGATGTATACTCCATAATTTAACTACTGTCGATGTCGATGACCCGTCTTCTTATTATTTGATAAATAGTTTAACACATCTGGTTAAACTTAGAAATATAATCAAAATGGAAAAAATAGATGTAATTGTGTCGGCCAATATTTTACCGGCATTTGCCGTTAATTTCATCAAAGGAGACTTACCTTTAGTTTTTGATTATCTGGATCATTATGAAGAGTCTGCTGCAACTTATTATCCAAATTCATTTTTTGGAAAAATAGTTAAAACGGGTGTTAAATCAATCATTCATTATAATCTAAAAAAATCAAATTCTGTAATTACTGTTACAGAAGAATTCAAACAGTTTTTGCATTCTATAGGTGTGAAAGATGTACATGTTATTCCAAATGGTGTAGACACAACTATGTTTAAACAAATATCCACAGAAGTTGCTAAGAAAGACCTGGGACTGGACGGAATAGTTATAGGATATGTTGGATCCCTGGAATACTGGGTAGATCTAGAGACTGTCATTAAAGCTTTACCAGAGTTGGATGTTAAGCTATTGGTGGTTGGCCCAGGGCTTTTCACCGACTATGGTGAAATGATTAAAGAGCTTGCTGATAAGTTAGGAGTATTAGATAAAATCACTTTCACAGGAAGAGTAGAATATCATGATCTTTATAAATATATTTCTGCTATGGACCTTGGTTTGAATCCTTTAAAACACGTGAAAAAAAACGAAATCACTGTTGGGGGGAAAATATTCAATTATCTAGCATGTGGAAAGCCTGTTTTATCAAGCAGAATGATTGCTCTGGAAACTTTGATGGATGATGACCTCTACTATTATGACGATCTAAAAAGTTTTATCAATATGACTAATAAAATTCTAAGTCAAATTCATGATGGTAGCAAATATATGCAAATAGCCAGAGATTTTGACTGGAAAAATATTGCAAATGAATATGAAGATGTTATTCAAAAAGTATTGCATGAATCCAATCAAACGTGACTCTAGTATTGCACTGGTTTCCAAAATATAAATACTACTTTTCCTGATTATAGTTTGAAGGCAGTAAATGGAGTTTGATGAATCACTGATGAACATTGAAAATACATGATTCTACAAAAGAATTTATATTAATAGTACTTTTAAGGTCATTGAAGACTTATAATAATATATTTTTAACATTAATGAGTTCAGAACAAACCTGATGATAGAGGGATTCGTTCCCATAATGTGGGTGAGCACAACATGACGGACCTTGAAAAAAATAGCGTTGTTAAGAATCGAATAAAAAGTAGTTTACCCTATTTTTTTGGAGTATTAATTTCTATTTTAATAGCAATTTATATCAGAATTATACCAGCAGAATTCGTATTTGTAGGAGATTTTGTTAGATTTGGTGGAAATGATCCATGGTATTATTTACGTATTATAGAAAATGTGGCTTACAACTTTCCACAGTATCTGGCATTTGATGCATATACAAATTATCCATTTGGAACCGAACAACACTGGGCACCCCTCTATGCAATGATACTGGTTACCGTAGTCATGATTATTGGATTGGGAAATCCCAGTCCTGAACTGTTACATACAGCAGCTGCATATTATCCTGCAGTTCTTGGAGGACTTGTTGCAATTCCTACCTATTATGCTGCTAAATGGGCATTCAATGATCGCAGGGTTGGAGTTTTTGCGGCCTTTTTGATTGCAATCGTTCCCGGTCAGTTTCTTTCAAGATCAATGATAGGTTTTAATGATCATCATGTAGCTGAAGTTTTATTCAGTACATTTGTTGCAGCATTTTTGATTATGGCACTGATTAAATCCCGTAAATACAATATTGATATTAACACATTCAAAAATAAAGAACTTGGTAAAATCAAACCATTTATGGCCTATGTGATAATTACAGGGATTGCACTGGCAGCCTATATGCTAGCATGGCAGGGAGGAGTATTTTTTGCATTTGTACTTGGAGTTTACTTCGTCATACAGCACCTAATTGACCATATGCATGAAAGACGAACCGAATATCTAGCAATTGCAGGTGTAGTCATATTTGGAATTGCGCTTATTGCAGTACTTTCATCCCCTGTCATTGGAGGATTTGGTAAAACACTCCACATACGAGGACTTATCAGTGGGATTGTAATTTTACCAATTTTGACAGGCCTCTCAATCCTATTTAATTCAAAAGACCTGAAGAAATATTATTATCCCCTGTTTCTTGGAATTCTTTTTGCGGCAGTAGTGGTATTCTCTAAATTTTTTATCTCACCGGTATATGATATGATAGTAAGGGTTTCGGCATTTTTCCTTACCAGTGGCGGAGCAGCAACCATTGCAGAAGCATCTCCTCTCCTTGTAAGAGGTGGGGAGATCACACTTATGCCTCTATGGTACAGCTTTGGTGCACTGGGAATTGTATCATTTTTTGTGTTGATATATCTTGCATACACTGCCATAACTCAAAAAAACACTCAGGAAAAGACATTTCTTATCGTCTGGTCACTTGTCATGATCTGGGCAATGCTCCAGCAGAACAGGTTCACATACTATTATGCAGTCAATGCTGCAATACTGTCATCCTTTGCAGGAATAATGGTGCTCAACTGGGCAGGATGGCCGCAGCTGATCAATAATCTGAAAAACAGGAAAAATGCTGCACCTGCAGATAATCCAAAGCCGGAAAAGAAGAAAAAGAGCAAGGCCAAGGCAAAGAAAGCTGATACCGATAACCAGAAACCAAATATCTGGCATGTTGCAAGTGTTGTTCTGGTTCTGCTGGTTCTTGTGTATCCTGCAGGATCGATTGCACTTGAGCAGGCATCCAGAGGAACAGGTGGACCTGGAGGACAGTGGATTGATGCAATGGAATGGCTGAGATATCATACACCTGATACAGGTGTTGATTATCTTGAGAGTTATGAAATACCTGAAGACGGCATCTATGACTATCCAGATACAGCATATGGTGTGATGTCATGGTGGGATTATGGACACTGGATAACAGCTATTGGTCACAGAATACCCCATGCTAATCCATTCCAGCAAGGGGCTGTAACAGCAGGTGAGTTCTTCACTGCTCCTTCAGAAGAAGCTGCTACAGAGAAACTCTATGATATACATCCTGACCCGGATAAAGCTGCTGCCAGGTATGTGATTTCGGATATTGAGATGGCAACCGGTAAGTTCCATGCAATGGCTGCATGGACGGGGGATACTGATGGGTACTATGTACCAATCCAGACCGATGTAGGCCAGCAGATGGTGCCAAGCCAGAGATATTACAATTCAATGGAAGCACGACTGCATATCTTTGATGCTGATGGTATGGAGAGGTACAGGATGGTGTATGAGTCTCCTCAGGGTAGATCGCAGGAAGTTGGATACAAGTACATCTACAATGTGGTCTATGGTGGAAATGTTCCTGAAGAGGATACAGGGTATGTGAAGATCTTTGAGTTTGTTGAGGGTGCGACCATTACAGGTGAAGCGCCTGAGGGAACTGAGGTTACTATCAGCAATACCATCAGGACCAATCAGTACAGAGAATTCAGTTACTCCCAGACCATGACCTCGGATGGTACCTTCTCGTTCACTGTACCGTATTCCACAACCGGACCAATTGATGGTGAAACTCAGTTTGAGACAATGCCACGTGGTCCATACATCATCAGCTTTGATGATACTCAGATTGAGGTGGATGTGAGTGAGAGAGATGTGCTGGATGGTACAACCATTGAAATATGATTTCGCACCTGAGGGTGCGATAACCTTCTTTTATCTCGGGGATATAAAGAAAAATTATAAATCAGTACACTACTGATTATCAGACATGAAAGCAGTGATTCTTGCGGGTGGTGAAGGGCTAAGGTGCAGGCCGCTTACCCTTACGCGTTCCAAGGTGATGTTGCCTGTAGCAAACAGGCCAATACTTGAGCATGTGATACATGCGCTTGAAAAAAATGGAATTAAGGATATTGTTCTTGTTGTTGGATACGAGAAAGAGCGTATCATGGATTATTTTGAAGATGGGGTAAGTCTTGGTGTCAGTATTACATATAAAGAGCAGAAAACACAGCTTGGAACTGCCCATGCAATAAATCAGGCTGCTGAATATCTAAAAAATGAATCCGAGTTCCTTGTCCTGAATGGGGATAATATCATTGAACCTGAAACAATCAAAGATATCATTGACGGACATAGCGGGGATGCCACCATACTGGCATCAAAGATGCAAAACATCAGCAAGTATGGGGTTATAGTCTCACAGGACAGCAGGATAAAACAGATTATAGAAAAACCCAGTACCCAGATCAGTCACCTGGTAAATACTGGAATATATGTATTCAGCAGTGCAGTTTTTGAATTTATAGAGCATACACCCATCTCAGAAAAGGGAGAATATGCAATAACTGATACCATTCAGCTGATGGTGGACAGTGGCATGGATGTAAATTATGTGACAACCGGTGCCAGGTGGATGGATGCAGTCTATGTCTGGGATCTGATAAGGGTAAATGCCACTGTTCTTGATACCTGCACTCCGTCAGAAACACCTGAGTTCCCAGGATCGACCATCCAGGGAAATGTGCATATCGGAAAGGATACAGTCATCTATCCAGGATGTCAGATCATCGGTCCTGTAATGATTGGAAATGGCTGTGAGATCGGGCCAAATACAGTGATCCTTCCCTCCACAACAATAGGTGATAACTGTTCTGTAGGATCGTTTACCCAGATACAGAACAGCATCATAATGCAGGATACCAGAATATCCTCACACGGTCATATATCCAATTCCATCATTGCAAGCGGCAACACTATCGGATCCCACTTCATCACCGAAGAGAAAGAGGATCTCAGGATTGAAATGAAGGGCAAGTTAAGACGCGCTGAGAAACTTGGAACTGTTATAGGAGATTATAATACCATAGGTCACAGGGTGCTTGTAAGGGCAGGTATAATGATATCAACAAACTGCCAGATCGAATCAGAAAACGTAATCTACAGGAAACTCACACCAGGCTCCACAGTACTCTGAAGGGAATTGAATATGTGCGGAATAGTAGGATATACAGGAAAAGAGCATGCAGAGAGTATACTTCTTGGATGTCTCAAAAAACTTGAATACAGGGGATATGATTCTGCAGGTATCAGTGTGACCAATGATTCAATCCATACATATAAAAAGGCCGGGGAGATCTGCGAACTGGAAAAAATAATTCCTGAAAATCTCAATTCAAAAACCGGGATAGGACACACCCGATGGGCAACACACGGTATTCCTGATACAGATAATGCACATCCGCACAATTCTGGAAATATTTCAGTGGTACACAACGGCATAATCGAAAATTATCAGACTCTCAAAGAAGAACTGTCAGCTCAATCATACATATTCATCTCAGAAACGGACAGTGAAGCAATAGCACACCTCATGCACAGAAATCTCTATGGTTCACCTGGATCCAAAACACCTGTAACCAATCCACTTGAAGCCCTCTGCACCACAGTACAGGAACTTGAAGGATCCTACGGCCTGGCAATTCTCTGTGAATGTGAACCAGACACCATCTTTGCAGCACGAATGGACAGCCCTATTGTTGTCGGTCTTGGAGAAGGTGAAAATTTTGCAGCATCTGATGTAACTGCAATAATTGACCAAACAAAAAGAGTAGTGTATCTTGAAGATGGTGAAATAGCAGTAATCAGACCTGATGAAGTGAATTTTTTTGATAAAAATGCTAAAATAGTACATAAAAACGAAACCATCATTGAATGGGATGCAGAAGCTGCAGAAAAAGCAGGCTATGACCATTTCATGTTAAAGGAAATACATGAACAGACAACCTCAATACAGAATGCCTTTGCAGGCAGGATATCAGAAATTGAAGGATCTGTAAAATTTGAAAACCTGAAACTTACCAGAAAAGATATTCAGAACATATCAAGAATACAGATAATCGCCTGTGGTACATCCTGGAATGCAGGACTTATGAGCAAATATCTTTTTGAGCAGCTCGCAGGCATTCATACAGATGTTGACATTGCCTCTGAGTTCAGGTACGGATATCCGGTCCTCTGTGGAGATACACTCACAGTTGCCATAACGCAGTCCGGAGAAACTGCAGACACACTTGCTGCAGTAAGAGGTGCAAAATCCTACGGGTGCAGAACCCTTGCAATCACAAATGTTGTAGGAAGTACAATAACGCGTGAGGTTAACGAAACGATCTATACACGTTCTGGACCTGAAATCGGAGTGGCTGCAACAAAAACTTTCACAGGACAGTTAATTGCACTCTATCTTCTTGCACTGCACTCTGGAAGAATGAGGGGAAATATAGGTCATGAAGATATGAAAAATATACTCATCTCCTTAAAAAAAATACCAGGACAGGTACAGAGAATACTCAATAACAGGGACAAGGTCCACAGGTGTGCGTCCATGTTCTCAGACACGGACAGCTACTTCTTTATTGGCAGGTACCTGAACTATCCTGTAGCCCTTGAAGCTGCACTCAAGCTTAAGGAAATATCATACATCTATGCAGAAGGCTATGCTGCAGGTGAGTTAAAGCACGGACCCCTTGCACTGATCAAAGAGGGTACACCGGTTGTGGCTATTGCAACCGGTGGCCATACATACAGCAAAATGCTGAACAATATCAAGGAGATCAAGGCAAGAGGTGCCACGGTAATTGCAATTGCTGATGAGGATGACCAGGAAATACAGAAATATGCAGATATCATAATTCCTGTTCCAAAAACCCATGAATTGCTCTCTCCGGTCCTTTCAACCATAATTCTGCAGCTTCTGGCATATTATACAGCCCTTGAACGCGGCTGTTCAATAGACAAACCCAGAAACCTTGCAAAAAGCGTAACAGTAGAATAAAGGAACTTGAGAATATGAAATTGTTCGGATCATCTGGTATACGCGGAATTGCTAATGAAGAAGTCACTGTAGACCTTGCCCTGAAAGTTGGGATGACTCTGGGAAACCGGAACACAACTGCAGTTATTGGCAGAGATCCCAGGATATCAGGAGAAATGATAGAAAATTCCATCATCTCCGGACTTGCCTCAGCAGGGTGTGAGGTATACAGAACCGGTGTAGTCACCACTCCCACACTGGCATATGCTGCCAGAAAATTTGACTGCGGAGTCATGGTCACAGCATCCCACAATCCTGCAGAGTATATAGGTATCAAGCTCTGGAATCCTGATGGAATGGCCTTTGATTCAAAACAGCAGAATGAAATTGAATCTGATATCAAGAACAGCAACTTAAAACAGGTTGGCTGGAACAGTATAGGCCAGGTAACTGATTTACCCAATGTCATCAGATCCCACTCTGATATTATTCTCAAAAATGCAGGAGTCTCCCAGCGAAAAATCGTGGTTGATCCAGGATGTGGACCGGGTGGACTTATAACACCCCATATATTGAGAAAAATGGGGTGTGAGGTCATAACCATCAATTCACAGATAGACGGAACTTTTCCTGCAAGAAATCCTGAACCCAGTGATAAAAACCTTCATCTGTTAAAAACTGCAGTCAAACAGTTCAATGCAGATGCAGGAATTGCACATGACGGTGATGCAGATAGAATGATGGTAGTGGATGACAATGGTGACTTTGTACCAGGTGATGAACTGCTGGCAATTTTTGGACAAAACGAATGCAATAAAGGTGACACCATTGCAGTTCCTGTAGATACATCAATGACAGTCGATGATGCACTGGAAAGCATAAACATAATAAGAACAAGAGTGGGCGATGTATACGTTGCTGAAGCAATTAAAAAATACAGGGCAGTATTTGGAGGAGAGCCTTCCGGTAGCTGGATATTTCCGAAATTAACATACTGTCCGGATGGGATATACGCTGCTGCAAAAATTGTTACACTGATAAATGACTCAAAACTTAGCGAAATACGCAGATCTCTGCCCAGATATCCGATTATAAGGAACACATTCGAATGCAGCAATGGAAAAAAAGAACATACTATGAATCTGATTAAGAAAAAAGCAGAACCCCTAGGCCAGGTCAGTCAGATAGACGGCATACGAATTGACATGGATAGCGGATGGCTGCTGATCAGGCCTTCAGGTACTGAACCAAAGATACGCATCACTGCCCAGTCAAGGAACAATGTAAAGGAAATATACAGTCTGGGAGAAGAAATTGTAAAAGAGGCTCTTTTATGAAAGCAGTAATTCTTGCAGCCGGTGAAGGAACTCGAATGCGCCCGCTTACCAGCTCCAGGCCAAAGGTCATGCTACCTGTTGCAAATAAACCAATAATTGAATACATTCTTGAATCTGCAATCAGTGCAGGTATAGAGCAGTTTGTGATAGTAACAGGATACTGCAGTCAGGTTATTGAAGATTATTTTAGGGATGGAAAGAAATGGGGAGCGTCCATTGAATACGTTCAGCAGGAAAAGGCCAGAGGAACTGCACATGCAATAGAACAGGCAAAAGGCCATGTTGATGCAAGATTTATTGTTCTAAATGGAGATATGATGGTTAGTTCAAAACATCTGAGAGATTTAATAAAATCAGATAAAGACACTGTTCTCTCAGTAAAAAGAGTGGAAAACCCATCGGATTATGGTATCATAAATATCGATAATAATCTGGTAACAGAAATTGTGGAAAAGCCAGAAAAGCCTGATTCAAACCTTGCAAATGCTGGAATTTACCTTTTTGATGAGAAGATATTCCAATATATTTCCATGACACCTCCATCCAGCAGGGGTGAAATTGAGATAACATCCACCCTGGAAATAATGCTCAATAAAGGACTTGAAATCGGATATCGGAAAATAAACGAAAACTGGATGGATATAGGCAGACCATGGGATCTTTTGAATGCAAATGAAATAATTCTGGACCATGTAAAAGAGCAGTGCCATGGTACTGTTGAACCAAACGCCACACTTCATGGCAGGGTCAGTATTGGTAAGGGTACAATCATAAGAAACGGTGCATATATTGTTGGCCCTGTAATCATAGGAGAAAACTGTGATATCGGACCCAACTGCTATATAAGGCCACACACCGCCATTGGTAACAGGGTACGGATAGGAAATGCAGTGGAGATTAAGAACAGTATTGTAATGGACAGTACCAATATCGGTCATCTCAGCTATGTAGGTGACAGCATCATTGGCACCGGCTGCAATTTTGGAGCAGGAACAAAGGTAGCAAACCTTCGCCATGATGGAAAAAATATCAAAGTTACCATCAAGGGACAAAAAATAGATTCCAGGCGCAGAAAACTTGGAGTGATCATGGGTGATAATGTCCATACAGCCATCAATACCAGTATAAATACAGGCACCATAATAGCCAGCGGCCAGTGGACAGAACCTGGCGAAGTTGTCAGATTCCTTAAGGAATAAAACATTTAAAAAGAGAGCAACTACAAAATTCCAATATCCTGCCAGCTGAATAACTCCCACCCCGCATCACCAGATGCGGCACAGTTGCAAAAAAAACTCACACTCCTGCATCATTCGAATTATACTTACGTACAGATTAATAATCCACGCTAACATATAGTTACAGGGGGTTAGAAAATATGGTGGATCTTATCGGACTGGCAATTCTGTTCCTGGTACTGGCTTTTGTATTCTATGTCCTGGGAGCACGGGGGATTGCAGGGTTTTCCATGCAGATAGCAAAATGGCTTGTAATCATCTTCATAATACTTGCGATAATAGCGTTCTTATTATAACCTACTCCAGAAGCCATTTCCAGACAGGCCTGACCGAAATGGTCATGCCGTCCTTTTCAATCGTATCCTGGGTATTGTCTGTCAGGATCAGGCCATGGTTCAGGTTATATTCAGTCATTGCTGAAATCAGACCCTGTATCTCACGCTTCTCATTTGAAACGTTCAGCTCTGAGGTGACCTGTATCGCACCGGTTACCCGTTTATTCTCCACGGTCACAAAATCACATTCACCTGAATTCCTGTGGTAGTAGACATCCAGATCTCTTCTCTTAAGTTCCATGAACACAATATTCTCAAGCAGTCTGCCGTAATTCTCTGAAAAGCTGAAAGAAACAGAATTCACAAGACCTGTATCAATGCAGTATACTTTCCTGGGATTCTGGATCTGTTTTTTAACCGAATAATCAAACCTGCTGAGGGTATGGATGAGGTAGGACTCCTCTGCATATCCCAGATATTCCTTCACAGTATCTGCAGATATGCCAAGAGCCTTTGACATGGAATTATAGGAAAACGGTTTGCCTATATTGGATATTATGAAATACAGCAGATCTGCAAGATCCCTGTTATCCCGCAATCTGTGTGGAAAGATTATATCCTTGAGGTATATTGTTTCATAATAGTTTTTCAGCAACTCCTCTTTTATATGTACATCTTCCTCCAGTGCAATCCTTGGAAAAGCACCAAACCTGAGATAATTCCTGAACTCATGCTTTTTTTCAGCCGAGGTTATCCTTTCCAGACCCTTAAAGTCCAGGTATTCCCTGAATGTCAGAGGGTATACTGTATTTATCAGGTATCTGCCGGACAGTCTTGTGATGGTTTTTCTCCTGAGAAGTCCTGAAGTGGAGCCTGTCAGAATAAATTTTAGCCGTTTATCAGTATCATAGAGACTTTTCAGGGTCGTATCCCAGTAATCATAATTCTGTACCTCGTCAATGAATATATAGTACCTATCCTGCTTTGCTGAAGCCACATGATATTCAATTATATCCAGAAGCAGTGACGGATCAACGCCCCTGCTCTGCAGAATAGGCTCATCCAGATTCACGTACAGTATACATTCCCCGGGCACCTGCAGGGAATCAATTATCTGATACATCAGGGTTGATTTGCCTGTCCTCCTGGCACCCAGTATCAGCAGTATCTCCTCAGTATCAGCATACTTTAAGAGATAGGGATAATATTTAAGACGCGCAATGCCCCTGTCATACTCCTTTCCAAACCACCATGGATTCTGTCTCTCAAGAACCTCAATCAGCTTCTGGTCCATGGTCATTATATATGAACCTGCGCCAACATAAAACCATCGACTATACTCGACAATTTATGCAAAAATCATCGAACATACCCGATGGTTCACACCGGAATGATCATCGGTACATACATATATTAAAAAACATAACTCAAAGCAGGTGAAATTGATGGATATAATCAGAGGACGTGCCTGGAAATACGGGAACAATATTGATACAGATGTAATCATTCCAGGCAAATATCTCAGAACCACTGACATGCAGGTATTTGCAGATCATGCAATGGAAGGAATTGATCCGCAGTTTACAGAAAAGATCAGCAGAGGCGACCTGATAGTGGCAGGACATAACTTTGGCTGCGGATCATCAAGGGAACAGGCACCCCTGGCCCTGAAATACGCAGGGATCTCATGTGTGATAGCAAAATCATTTGGAAGAATATTCTTCAGAAACGCCATAAACGTGGGACTGCCTGTGGTGGAAGCTGATATAGAATGCAATGAAGGGGATATCATTGAGGTGGATCTTGAAAAGGGTCTGATAAAAACGCCTGAGAAAACCTATCAGTCAAACAGGCTCCCTGACTTCCTGCTGGAGATCCTCAAAGACGGTGGTCTTGTGGCACACAGGAAAAAGAAGGCAAAAAAATGATCTTTCCTGAAGAATACAAGCATGTGGGAGTATGCAGGACAGGAGATGACAGGACTGACAGGGTCTACTTTCTTAGCAGGTACCTGGTATGCCAGCACGACAGTGGCTGGAGACTGTACAGTGTCAGATCATCTGAAAAACCCATACTAACACACGTGGATTCCCTGGAACTGATTGCAGATACCCATGAGATTATCTGGTATGATGAAAAGCTCAATATAAAAAACAGAAGACTGCTGATAGAAACTGCAGCCCGGCTCTGCAGTGGAGAGATCACTACAGTAATCTTTACAGGAATTGACGAACATATAACATTTATCCACAGACCGGATACAGATTGTATAAGAACAATCCAGGTACTGGACATAGAACCACCCCTGCCCTGGCTTGCAGACTGTATCCGCAGACTTGATAACAGCGGCCTGTTCTCAGACCTTGAGATCAGGTTTGAGGAGAAGATCACAGACCTGCACCGGTTCCAGGGAAAAGATACAGTCTTTCCCTGCTGCTGCTCAGGACTTGAGGGACAGTTCCTGGACTCTGACCTCATTACCCGAAAAAAGGTTACACTGATCGGATGCGAGATCTCGGATTCCATATTCAGGTCAAGGTATCCGGATAAAGAGTACACAAGACGCAGTTTCTGTCCCTTCAGCTGTGACCTTGTAACACCTGACTCAGAGTTCATTGCCAGGTGCTGCAGGAAGGAGATGTGCGGGCCTGCAGTCATCAACGGGTACAGGGGCAGGGTGGTGCACTGGGGAGCAACAGAATATGAGATTGCAGAAGCTGTACGCGAACTTGCAATGGAGATGAACAATGAAAAGGATTGCAGTAATTGAAGGAGACGGTATCGGAAAGGAGGTCATACCCCAGGCACTCAAAGCCCTGGAAGCCCTTGATTTCAGGTTTGAGAGGGTTGACCTGGAAGTTGGATACGCACGCTGGGAGAGGACAGGTACAGCCATCTCAGATGAGGATATCGAAACCCTCAGGTCATGCGACTGCATACTATTTGGTGCCATCACAACCCCTGATGATCCGGATTATGAAAGTGTGGTACTGAAAATAAGAAAAGGGCTGGACCTCTATGCAAATGTCAGACCCATCCGGCCAATTGCAGCAATCTCAGGTGCAGTCGGTCACAAGAACTTTGATTTTGTAATTGTCAGGGAAAATACAGAGGGCCTGTACTCAGGAATCGAGGATATCGGGGACGACAGGGCATGTACAACCCGGGTGGTCACCAGGAAGGGTTCAGAAAGGATAGCACAGTATGCCTGCAAGCTTGCCACAGCCCGGCGAAAGCACCTGACCATCGTACACAAATCCAATGTACTCAAATCCGATAAACTGTTCCTGGACACATGCAGGCAGATTGCAGAGGAGGAGGGGATCACCTATGATGACAGGCTTGTGGACTCAATGGCATACAGCCTGATCGCAACACCCTGGAAATACGATGTGGTTGTCACAACCAACATGTTCGGGGATATCCTAAGTGACATGTCAGGTGCACTTGTTGGAAGCCTTGGCCTGCTTCCCAGTGCAAATATCGGGAACAGCCATGCATTCTTTGAACCGGTTCACGGCAGTGCTCCGGATATTGCAGGTGAGGGATATGCAAATCCGATTGCAGCCATACTCTCTGCAAAAATGATGCTGGAGTGGTGCAGGGAATTCAAAAAAGCATCACTCATCGAGGAAGCAATCAACCAGACCCTGTGTCGAAATATCAGGACACCTGATATCGGAGGCAACAGCACAACCACTGAATTCGGGGATGCTGTGGCTGAATATATCAGGGATTCATTCTGATATCAGGAGATTCCAAGCAGTGACTCTATACCAGCCTGGGTCACAACTGCACTGATCCCTGCAATCCAGACCATGATAACAAAGTTGGTAAGTGAATTCAGCATATGTCCGCCATCCACCACCTTTAGCAGCATGGCAGAGAACAGGGAATGTGCTACCATTATCAAAAGTACCAGTGCAGACAGCACCTCAATACTTCCAATATCAGTATATATCACCATACCCATGGACATCCCGGTTGGCATATCAATGGTATGGAACATATCCTGCATCAGCTTGACAACACCCAGTGAAATATACAGGGTAAAACCAATACCTGCAGTCAGGCCATAGAACACACCCACAAGACTGCTGGCAGACTGGAACCGTTTCTTTCTCAGATTGAGTATCTTATGGAAATTGACTGCTATCATATCACCTATTATCTCAGGCTTGCCTCCAAGATGGGTAGCCTCCACAAACATCACACTGAACCTCTTGATCAGGTTACTGCCGGTACCCTCTGCAAACAATTCCCATGACCTTATCTTATCAACTCTTGTGGTCAGTCGTCTAAACAGACCATTCACATCCTTTGTAAGCGGTCCAAAATCATGGATACGCAGTGATTTGAGTGCCTCATCAACAAGACCGCCCCTGGCACCTGCAGAACTTCCCAGGGACCGTATGAATGCAGGATAATTCTCATCACGCCTTCTGATACTCTTCTCGATCTTTGAACAGACCCTGCCTGTATATATGAGGGGGGTCAGGCACAGGGCAACTGCAATGGGCAGTTCAATATCGCCATGGATCAGTACAGCAATTGTCACCAGAATACATCCTGCCAGGGATATAGGAATCGAGCGGTAGAGCTTTACCCTGAAATCAGGGAGAACCTGTCCTGGCTTCTGCCAGATGGGATCCTTTGGAACCTTGCTGCGGGTAAACATTATCATCATAACATCAGTGCCAATGAAGGTTACAAGTACAATCAGCATAAGGACAACTGCATCCATACCCGTGATAACCGGCATGATAACAGCAAAGGATGCAAGAAAGATCAGTGACATCACAAGAGATACGAACATCTCCTTGATGATCTCCACAGAGTACATTGCACCATTGTACATTGACTCATACTCATTCATCACCACGTTCTGTTCCGAGAGCAAAAACTCCTTGATATCCTCTCCTGATTTCAGGCCATGGGCAAGTCTGTCAAGAAAATCCTCGAAAATGATTGAAGGTGTACGCTTGGCAATGAACCTGCAGCCATCTGCAAGGCTCATGTTCCAGATGGTGACCAGTTCATAGATCTTCCTGGTCTCATCTGCAAGATACCCATACTCCTCATTCTCAGAAACTATGCGTACAATATCCACCCTGGGAGTCTCTGCAGTTGCAATCGAACCCATCTGGGTAACATAGTAATGCATCTGGTTATCGATCTCAGAGCCCCTGCCCTGGGCAGAGGAGAGGGGATAATAGACTGCAAAAAGGATACACACCGCAGGAATCAGGGCAGGGATTATGTTTGCAGGACCACTGAACAGGTCAGGCAGTAAAAAGTAGAAAATAAACGCAAACAGAAATCCGAAAATAATGACCGGTACTGCAAAGCGCCTCACGTATGACCCTGGGTCCATATCAATTACATGAAACGCTCTTTTATAGTCCATTCAAAGACACCTCAGACCAGGAACGGAAGACCGTCAACACCGTATTTGTAGAACTTTACAAGAATATCATGTACCTCATGATACTCCTCAATACCCCTGTCCTTCATCTCCTCCAGGATCCTGGCACGCAGGAACAGGTCATCATATATCTTCCTCTTATCCTCATAACCCAGTATTGTAGCAATCTTATCCTCCAGGATGAAACTGTTATTCAGACCCCTGAACTTGTGAGTATCAGTCTCAGGATCCCACTGGAACACTGCCCTGGTTACCACACCACCAGCCTCTTCATAGTATCCTTCGATCTCCTCAATTGAAAGACACCTTCTAAGAAACTTGCCCTTACGATAGACTGCCTGGAGAATCATTGCAACGTTTAGATTATCCACAAAGGTCACAGGTACATTGATGGGATCACCAGTAAGACGCTGGATCATCTTCTTTACAGCCGATGCATGGAATGTGGCAACAACAGGGTGGCCTGTATCATAGACATACCCCATCATCTGCCTGCCGCCGATATAATAGCTGCCATCTTCCATTGAAATGTCATAGGTATGGTCAGACTGGCCATGATCCACATGGATTATACGTGAGGATTTCTGTTTACTGAACCTGAAATATCTGTGATCGAAACATTCATGGCTTTCACTGATAAGAGTATAGCCGCAAATCCCTGCAAGCAATGAAAGGTGTGGCAGATAGTTTCTGTGTACCAGGGATCTGTAGATATCATAGGAGAGACCCTGCCCTTTCTTTGACCCTGCACCGGTACCTGCCAGCTCAAGCACAGCCTGGATCTTATCCCTGCAATACATATAGGGCACAACATGCTCTGCCCATCTCTTCCAGACACCCTGTTTACGGCTGGAAGAAAATTCCACCCTGGCAACTATACCCCTGATACTGTCATAGCGGGTTGCCTGCACATTAAAGCCCAGATCCCTGCAGAATCCGGTATAACGGTCCATATAATCTTCGTAATCACCATGATATCGAAATTCGACACATCTTACTGCAGGGAACAGATCATTTTCAAAACATTTCACCAGACGCAGCTGATCAAGCAGCAGGCGTTCATCATCCCTGCTGATATTTAAGGCAAGTTCAATTTCAAATACCTGGTTATTACTGTACCCGATGGTACAGTTACTGTCAAGAATGCCGGCAATGTATGCATGTATATTGGATATGTTTTCAACAGGAATACGTTTCCTGACTGCACAGGAATTCTGGCAGTCTTCATTTACCAGAATAAAACCATTCTTTACCAGCCAGTCAACAAAAGAGCGGTCAATACGAGATATTCGGGAGGTATGGATACCATCTCTTTGTTCGGTTATAACAGAATCAGCATCATTCGGGATCATACTGAATGCATGCTGAGCATATCCTGTACCCTCTTCCTCATTTCTGGTTCTGATCTGCCACCTGAAATCCGAAAATCCATTCTTCTTTCGGGCAACGTAGAGACTGTCATCTCCTGCAAGCCTTCCTATGCAATACCAGATATCCCCAGGAAGGATTCCGGATTCAGGTTCAGACAGTTTCAGCATCTCCTCAAAAACCATTCTGAGCTGATCCCTGCCAGGTTTCCAGAAATTGTCTCCTATATGATCAGGCGTGATCTGCATAACATGTCTGAAAAGGGAGTGATACTCTGAATCGTGTCCGAGAATATATCCTGCAAGTGATCTGAAAATATCATCTGTCAGCTTATATGGAACCTCAATCGTTCCCCTGGCCCCTTTGCGTACAGCCTGCACAGAACCCGGATGATCTGCACCAACGGCAATCCTCTGATAGACCTCAAATGGAATTGACCTGTTACGTGCAGAGAAATAATGACTGAATTTTCTTCTATCGGTTTTATAATCCCGCGTTTTCCTGTACTCTTCAATATTTTTGTCATAGAAATGGTCCTTTAAGATATTCCAGCCGTCCAGGAAATCAAATCCGCAGGCTTCGTCCTGGTGCCAGGAAATGGATGGTGGCAGGATCGTATCCGGAAGATCAGGCCACTGGACAAGATCCTGTGCAGTTACCTCCTCACCACCCTCCAGCAGGAACCTGTGATTGGGAGTAACTTCCATGATCTCGCCTGTATCAAAATAGATCTTTATAAGCTGCTGCTCATCCATTTTCAGCACACTGGTGATCCTGGACTCAACAATACTGCCATAGGCATCTGAGGTGTAGACCGGAATCTCATGATCCCTCAGGTCAACCTTATATTTTCCATCCTCCCTCTCAGCATTATGGGAATATTTATCGTAGAGCTGCCTGATATGAACTGGTCCTCTGCCAGGTACTGCAATATACCCGTCACGAATACACTGCATTGCCTGGAACGCCACCGATCCCTCAGCACCCCTGATCTCACCTACAATGATATAATTGGGTCTTGATCGCAGTGCAGCTTTTAGGAGGGTGAATGTATCCACCCTTGAATCAGGGGGTCCGTCCTCACGGGTGATGAGCTGCTGCCAGACAGGCTGGGGCGGCTGAACCTCTGCAGTATCCTCTGCAGAGTATACCTTGGATTTGGGGTTGACAAAGCACAGACATGCATTCAGCATTGTGGTCTTTCCGCTTGCAGTCTCGCCACTAAAAAAGATACTCATACCATTCTCAAGACACATCCACATATACGCAGCCATTTCACAGCTGATGGACCCCCAGTTGATCAGCTGAATGATACTGATGGGAACCTCACTGAACTTACGCATGGTGAAACTGCTTCCCCGGCGGCTTACATCAGGACTGTAGATGATATTGATACGCGAGCCATCGGGAAGTGCACCATCTGCAATGGGTTTGGAATCACTGACAGGCCTTCCTATCCGTTCACTCATACTTCTAAGCCAGCTATCAAGTCTTGTATCATCCCCGAAGGTGAGGTTGGTTTTCATCATATCCAGTACCTTGTGGACAATGAACACGCCATCCACACCGATACTGTGAATATCCTCAAGATATGGGTCCCTGATAACAGGCTCTATTGGCCCTGAACCTATGATGTTTCGTTCAATATGATAGAGTAGATGATTGTATTCCATCTGACTTACTGATACCATCTCATTCTTCGGGAAGAGCTTTGAAAGTATTCTGGAACCATCCTCCACAGACTCCCCGGTATCTCCAATGGATACTGATTCATTGAACAGTTTAAGTATCAGCTCCTTCAGATCAGCCTCTGAATTGGGTACAGGCTCCTTGGCTGACTTTTCCAGAATAAGATTCATTATTGTATCATATTTCTTCTGCTCAGTTGCAGAAAGCTGGGGTTCAATGGCCCTGTACTCCACCTCACCCATCTCAGGAGTACCGTACAGATGAATAAAAACAGGATCCCCCACCGGCAAAAGTAAATTTACATCCTCTTTATCTATTTCCTTGGGAATACTTACAACAAATTCAGGCAATTTTCCTGTACTGCGGTTAAACTCGGCCACATATTTTTTCAGATGGGGGTTTCTTTGCATTGCTTTCTGAAATTCCGGATCCATTCAGAACACCTTTTTTTATCCTACAGCTGCAATTTCCACCACAAGCCCGACCTTGGGTTCAATACGAAATCCGATCATCTGTCCTACAGGTCCCTTGGCCCCGGTGAACTTGTTTACCACAACTGTACGCTTGACCTCATTTGACATGGGCCGTACCTTGAGAGTACAGTAGATATCACATGATGACCTGAACATGGACGTAACATCCTCACTCAGCTGGCTTGGTTCAATGGTGAGTATGATCACCTTGCCAATACCATTGAGTTTCTTGAAAAATGAGATAAGGTCAAGACTTTTCTCGGTATTTACACTGTACTTGATAAGGGAGGAGATGGTATCAATGATAATAACATCGTTCTCAAACAGTTCCTGGGCACTCATCAGCCTTTCAATAAAATCTATCCTTGACTTGGCTGCCCTTACAAGAGGGATCACAGGAATATAGAGCAGACTGCCGTTTAGCAGATGTGTGGCAATGGCATAATCAATGGAATACATCTGGTTGATAAAGCCCTTGGTGGTCTGCTGGGTGGAAATATATGTAACCTTGCTGTTATTCTGCAAAAGTCCGTAGGTCAGTCTCTGGGATATGGTACTCTTCCCGGCACCACTGCCGCCTTCGATCACGACCATGGAGCCTGGCGGAAATCCTCCGCCAAGTTTTCTGTTGAACTCATCCCTCTGGATCTCAAACGAACATATCCTTGACAAACTTACTTACCTCAACTGTTTTTGATCTTGAAATTCATTACATCCGATTTACCGTTCTCAGATGATATGCGTATCCTGTGATCCCGGTCCGGTTCAAGTTCTTCATCCATAATTACTGTCACTGCCAGTACATCACCCGGTATCCAGGTACCTGTATCAGAATCCCTGCCTGTAACCTCAAACTCCAGGTATTCAGGGTAGACCAGGGCACCGTTTAGTATCACAGTCACATATTCAGCAACCAGTGAAGATTTACCTGTGTTCTTCACGTAGAATGTATACCTGTGCTCATCATTATCAATTTTATACAGAATACGTTCAGGATCACTCACAATGGTGATATCTGTCCTCAGCTGTTCTGCCAGTGTCTGGCTTCCTGCTGATGTGGCACCTGTAATATTCTGAACATTGACCGATACCACAGCCACAACACCCATGGCAATGATCACTGCAGCTATGAAAAAGATCAGATGTGTCATGGCAGTTTCAGCCGATTCATCCCTGTGTATCCTGTTTGAAGGAATTGAAGCCGTTTTCATTCTAACATCTTCATATAAAAGATTAGATATAAATTGTTTCATTCAGTTATCCGGACCAGATCATATAGACATATAAACATAATAATCCGCAACTCCGTTCTCAGTTACCACCTTGATCCTGTGTTCATTTTCCACAGGAAGAGCAACACTTATCTCATAATCCTCCAGAGGTGTCCATGTATAGGGAGGATCATAGCTGTACTCCCTTAGAGCACCATCCACAAGTACGCTCAGGCAGCTGGCATCTATTGTCCGGCTTCCGGTATTGGTCATTGATATTATCAGTGACGTGTTGTCAGGATTATCAACTCCTGTGATCTCAAGGTCTGTGTGAAGGCGTGCAAACTCCATTTTAAACCGTTCCTCAGACGCATCATCCACATCAGAATCTGCCATGCTGATGGTAGAGTAGGCAGATGTTCCCAGTATCAGGGCCGCTACAAAGAAAATGGCAACTACAACAGATGTATCAAATCCCATATAATTCCTCTAATCCGTGTTTTACCCTGGCCATCTCACGGTCAAGGGTACCCAGCATATTCTTATCGATCTTTCTGCCACACAGGCGTTCAATGAACAGAAGTGATTTGGTATGATCCTCTGGAAGCAGGCGCCAGGTAGATTTTTCAACGTAATAGTCAATACCCCTGGCATACGTCATGATCTCTGAGCGCACTTCTTCACTGATCCACCCGATATCAACGTAATAATCAAGGGCATCCATCAGGTTATTTCTTCCAACTCTCTCCATCAAAAACTCGATCCAGTTTAGAAGAATCACCACACTGGCAGTATCAGGACCCACAGATTCAAGCCTCACCGCCGGATTTATCACACTGATAGCTTCAGTCCGGAACGCAGCAGGCTCCTCCTGGCAGAGCGGTGCAGAAGAAACGGGCTCAGGAATATCACCAGGGTCAGGGGCTGTGCTTTCAAGCCGGTCTATCCTTTCCATGATACTGGAAGTGGATTCTGCAAGATCCAGAATATTATCCTCTATCTCCTGACAGCGCCTGTTGAATACCTTCGTACTTTCAGACAGCTGTTCAAGACTTTCATGGATCATGGACATTGCATCTGAAAAGGCATCAAATTTCGACTCGATCTCACCTATCCTCTCCTCAGTCTCCTGCGCCATACCCATATTCTCAAGACCATTCCTCAGGGAATTGACATCATTCCTGAGCATGACAGCTGCATCACCTATCTCATTGATCCTTTTCTCAGCCCTGTCAAACCTCTCAATGGTATCCCTTCCACTGCCACTCTCACCTACAAAGGGATTTACCTGATTGGAAACGATCTCATACAGTGAAAGAAGTTCAATAACACTCTGGTCAATCTTCTGCACAGTATCCTTAATATCCTTATTCTCCCTCTCCATCATATTAAAGCTCATCTCAAACTTGGAGAGCTTCTTCTCAAGTGAATTGATACGCTCTCTGTTCTCTTCAGCCGTTTTACCACCTGAAGCAGCAGGAGTAGTCTGGGAGTCTCCAGAAGGACCATTCAGGGACATCTGATCCAGGTCTGGCAGTGAATCAGGACCCGGGAATCCAGAACCTCCGGAAATATCAGGAGCTGTATCAAAACCCGGCGGACCGGAGAGGGAATCATCCGGACCAAAGGGTGAGTTACTGCTACCGGATGATCCTTCTTTTCCGGCAAACCTGATTTTGAGTCTTTTTAGTTTCTTTTTCAGATTAACCATGGTTGTGCTGGGAATAATTAATACTGTTTTTAAGAATGCGATACGTGCAGTTTCGGTACAGATGCTGTGGGGATACCGGACTTGCCTGCAGGTCATGTAGCCTTTTGTTCAGAAAGATACATTCGCGGTCATTTATATAGTGGTACATTCTGAAACTATTTATATATTATTATATATTACATTCCCAAAACGTCCTGCACCAGGATCGTTGAGGGATAAGCAGTACCATGGCACGAAAAAAGAAGTTTGAAAGGAATATGCACTCAGTCAGGGACGGTATCAGGTTCGCCACCCCGGCTGAGGTGGCACAGTACAGGGCAGAAAGGCTTGCATGTGATACCCTTGCAGAGATCGGGTGTGGCATAGGCGGTCAGACAATCCATTTTTCCAGGACATGCAGAAAGGTCTATGCAGTGGAAATTGATGCTGATAAATTAAAGAGTGCAAAGAAGAACTGTCAGGAACATGGTATAACAAATGTTGAGTTCATTCAGGGTGATGCACTCTCCAGAGACGTGATTGACCGGATCCCGCAAATTGATATCCTGTTCTCTGACCCCAGACGGCCTGCACAGGAGAATATGAGAACTGTGACCAGCCTGGAGCCCGGGTTACCGGACCTCATGCAGGCATATTCATCCAAAACCTGTAACTTTGCATTTGAAGCACCGCCAAAACTTACACCTGAGAGAATACGGTTTGATCTTGAAAAGGAATATCTCTCCCTTAACGGACAGCTGAACAGGCTGACACTGTACTCAGGCAGTATCAGAAAAGCAGACAGATGTGCAGTTACACTGCCTGGAGGACACAGGATATGCAGTACAGGCCTGAAGGATCAGGATAACATACCCTCCCTGGAAGAGATCAGCAATCCTCTCTCATATGCTTTTGAACCCGATCCTGCAGTGGTCCAGGCAGGCCTTTTAGGAGAACTTGCCTGCAGAATTGCAAAAGACGCCACAGTGCCGGGACTGTACCGTATCGACAGCAAAAGGATTCTTCTGACTTCAGATCATCCTGCAGAAGATCCTATGCTCAAGAACAGATACATTGTCCACTCAGTATCAGAATTTGATCCTGAAAAACTCAATACCTACCTGAAAAGTAAAGGTGCAGGAAGAGTAGTGCTGCGTGCAGGTGTTGATCCAAAACAGTACTGGGATATCCGCAACCGTCTTGAGAAGGGTCTGGAAGGGGACAGGATCATTCACCTGTATGTAAAAAGGGGTCAGGCTGTTATATGCGAGAAACTGTGATCCAGGAAATTACCATCATTCCATGTCCAGCAGGGCCTTTACCCTTCTTACAAGCTGTTTTACTCCGAATGGTTTTGTGATGTAGTCATCGGCCTTGAGGACATGCAGACCCAGCATCTTATCAAATTCCTGATCCTTTACAGTAAGCATGGCAATTTTAACATCTTTGTTCTTCTTGCGGATCTGATGGAATGTCTCCCATCCGTCCATTTCAGGCATCATGATATCAAGAAGTATGAGGTCAGGATCCACCTTGTCCAGCTTATCAAGGCATTCAAAACCACTGCTGGCACCTTCCACCTCAATACCTTCCGCTTCCAGTATCATCTGTACCAGTTCAATGTTATCAGGCTCATCATCCACAACCATGACTTTTGGACACATATTATGACTCCCTTTGAAAATATGAGTTAGATATAATATAAATCTATCATAATGCGACCTGAAAGTATTTTATATTCATGTATCCTGAATTCATGCTTCATCTGCGGTCCACCCATACCTTTTCATCACCATTTTGATCCTGGCGTTCATTTCCCTTTTATCGAAAGGTTTTGAGATATAATCATCGATCCCGAGTTCCATACCCCTGACCTTATCATCCACATCCGTCTTTGCCGAGACCATTATCACAGGTATCTCCCTGGTATCCTCAATCTGCTTGAGCTGTTCCACCACCTCATATCCGTCCATTCCCGGCATCATGATATCAAGAAGTATGAGGTCAGGGAGTTCCTCTCTGGCCTTCTCAACCGCTTCCTCACCACTGTAGGCAGCAATGAAGTCATAGGGCTGCCTTGCAAAGGATAACTTGATCAGTTCAACAATGTCAGGCTCGTCATCCACAACCAGGATCTTGATTCGATCCTTTGCTACTTTCCTGCGAACATACTCAAGCTTTACATAGCCTTTATCCAGACTGTACCTTAGATCACGGTTCATCAGGCAGGTCTCGCCATGCATCAGTCCATTGTACTGTACATCGATCACCAGATCGAACACTGATTTGAGCATTGATTCGCCTTCTGTAGAAAGCACGCCTTTCTTGATCATGGAAATAACCGTGATTTTGTTCTCACTGGCAGATTTTCTGGCATATCTCAGGAAATTCTCTACAACCTGCAGGTTATCCTTCCCCAGAGGTGTAGCATCATCCAGTACCAGCAATGAACCGGGATTCTCACTAAACAGTTTTGATACATGGGAAGCCATTCTGGTATAATCTGAAGATGATGAACAGTACATGGTACGCTCTTCAGGATCATCTGACGGCAGATGGGGTACAATAAACCAAAAATTATCCTTATGAGAATCAAGATCAAAACCATATTTCTCAAGGTCTGAAAGCAGGTTGGCCTTTGTTATGCTCAGACATACCCAGATTATTTTCCGATCAGGATCGCATTCTACTGCACTGGTGATATATGCATAGATGAGCTTTCTTACACTAAATTCCGACGGTTCCATGAATAAAACATGCCTTAGTTCAAACTCAGCCCTTAGATCAGATAGCACCTGCTCTGTTGTTTTATCATGAACCATTTTTGATCACTTATATAAATTAGTTCCCTGAAAGTATTAAACCTTATGAAAGTTACTCACTGGAAATATAAACATCTTAGGAAATATAGTTCCATAATTTCAGGGTAAGAGGGATACAGATGCAGAATGCCTGAAAACAGTCATTAGCACATTACTGGCTTTTGTGGATATCACAACTGCCTGAACCCTGTACATATCATCAAATATTTCTGTGAGGATCAGTCATATATTAACAGTTAATATCGATTTTTCAGATCCCAGGATCAACACAATAACTGCAAGTAAAATGTAGATACAGGACCTGGCTATATGGTGCTGCAGGCCCTGAACAGATATACTGGATGATCATTCCAGCAGTAAGTTTTCACGCAAGCTGCGTTCTGATAACCTCAACTCCGGCAGCAATTGCATCATCGATCTTTGAGAGATCACTGCCTCCGCCCTGTGCCATTCCGGGTTTTCCGCCACCGCCACCGCCTGCTATTCCTGAAGCTTGCCTGACAATGGCACCACAATCTACACCCATCTCAACTGCAGCTTTGCCTGCTGCAGCCACTATTCTGATACCGTCTGCATCGCCTGCAAGCACTGCCACCATATTATCATTCCTGCTGATCTGGCCTGCGATCTTCATGAGCTCACCGGTATCAGCATTTTCAATCTTCCTGGCGATTACCTGAACACCACTTATCTGCTCGCTTTCCTGCATCAGCTGATAGACACGAAGGCCTGCAAGTTCCTCAGTAAGCCTTTCATTCTCCTTCTTCAGCTCCTTCCACTCACCAAAGAATCTCTCGATTGTGGCAGGAAGGTGTTCCGGGCGTACCCTCAGTGCTTCGGCTGACCTGGCAAGAAGAGAACTTATGTTCTGCATTGCACGCACAGCAGCCTCTCCTGCAGCAAATTCCAGTCGTTCAACACCATCCTGTATCCTTTCGGTCCTGAGTATCCTGATGGGACCCACATTTCCTGTGCTCCTGAGATGCGTCCCGGCACAGGCCTCTACATCATCACCCACCTTGAGCACCCGGATCTTCTTGCCTGGAGGGACACCTCCCTGGTACAGCCTGAAACCATAGGTACGCTCTGCCTCAACCCTTTCCATCCACTCAGCAGTGACCCGGGTATTCTTCATCACAATACGATTTGCCACAAGTTCGATCCGGTCAAGTTCCTCCTGGCTGATACGCTTGTAATGGGAGAGGTCAAGTCTTGCACGGTCCTGGGCCTTCTGGGCACCCATCTGCCAGATATGATCTCCCAGCACCTTTCTTGCCGCGTCAATAACCACATGGGTGGCTGTATGGTGGGCAGCATGGGCAGACCTTCGCTCCTCATCAATCCTGACAGTGACAATATCACCCTTTCTCACATGCAGCTCATTCTCAATATCACCGGTAATATGTACAATCACATCTCCCACCTGCTGAACATCCACAATATCCAGCAGCTGATCCTCAACCATCATGATACCATGATCTGCAGGCTGACCACCGCCTTCCGGATACATGAAGGTACTGTCCAGTACAATCTTATTATCGAACATATCCAGTACCACAGCTTCAAATTCCATACGATGGGGATCGTCATAGAACAGTTTCTTGGTTGCAGGAAGACCAGAGAGCCGGCCTGCATACTCAACATCTCCTTCCTCCCCTTCCCTTTCAGGAGCACTGCTGTGCCTTGATGCGACCAGGGAATAGAAATTGTCAGGAAGGGAGACCTCAACATCCTCCTCAGCAGCGATCTCCTTTGTGATCTCAGGAGGAATGCCGTGGGAATCGTATAGTTCGATCAGCTTTTCCAGAGGTATCTTCTCATCCTTCTTTCTGTAATGCTGGGCAGACTTCAGGATCATTCTCCTGCCCCTGTCAAGGGTCTCTGAAAACTTCTGTTCCTCATGGTAGAGAATATCCTCAATAACATCCATCTTCTCCTCAAATTCAGGATATTCAGGCAGGTTCTTTATGTGCATCTGTACGATCTCGCAGATCGGGATCTTTACATCCAGATCCCTGAGCATTCTCAGTGTCCTGCGGGTCACGAGCCTGGCAAGATATCCTGCCTTCACATTGGAAGGAATTATGCCATCCCCCAGCATGAAGGTCAGACACCGGGTATGGTCCGTGATCGAGTAAACGGTCTCCACAGGCTCCATTATAGCTGCCAGCCTGTCCACAGGTATGCCAATATTGGAAGCAACCTTCTTTCGAAGTTCGAACAGGTTTGCCTTCTCACTGATATCAATCATACCGGCAAGTCTTGCATTCTGGGCAAGGATATTGGAATATTCACTGTTATCCAGTTCATGTTCAATCCCTGCAAGACCCATTATCTCATTCACGATTTCCGGGAAAATAGCGTCATAGATGGTAGGGGAGCCCTTGGACGCCCAGACAAATCTCTCAAGTCCGTAGCCGGTATCAACAATATAGTTGTTATCCATCACAGAATAACGGTCACCCTTAAGTTCCACCTGTCCTGTCTTTGACTTCTGCAGGTTCATAAAGACAAGGGTGGCAACCTCAAGTCCTCCAATGAGCGCTTCAAGGCAGGGTCCTGCATTTCCGCCACCTGCCCACGGCTCTTCCTTATAGGTCACTGCAAGGGGATCCGCACCCAGGGAGGAGAGCAATTCATCACACAGTCCCACAGTCTCATCCTTCCAGTATATCTCCTTTTTCTTTGTATTGAAGGCATGGTGTGCCATCATTTCAAAGGTTGTAAGATGCCGACCGCTCCTGCCCACAGCATCCAGGTCAGAGAGACGGATACAGGGCTGGGAGATAGTCAGGGGATTGGCAGGTGGTGGTACCTGTCCCGAGGTTACAAACGGCTGAAAGTCAGCAATGGAGGCTATTGTAAGATAAATGTCGTCTCTCCACCTGGCTACAACCGGATAGCGTTCAAGCCTTGTATGATCGTGGCTTTCAAAGAAATTGAGATAGTATTCTCTCATATCAGCAAGCTCAAAGGGCTTTCTGAATACCGGCTCACCTATGAAGGTATAGGGATCGCATGGTGCATCCCCGCATGTCTTTCTTTCAAGATCGCGTGTCCAGAAGTGTTTACCGCATTCTGTACACTGTTTTCGGATAAAGCCATTATCGGAAAAGAATTGAAGTTGATATTCTTCCTCAAGCATGATTATTCCAACTGAGTAGATTTATTCAGGTATTTTAAGATATAGTGATTTGTTCAAAAGTGAATCATTTTGTTCTATCACCTATAATCCCAATATTTAAAAACATTGCTTAAACCAGACATTTCACCAATCCGTTTCGTTCCACAAATTTTAAGCAGCAGTAAGTAATCTGGCTGACTATGGACAAAAAAATACTGGTCACAAATGATGACGGAGTATATACAACAGGAATAAGAGCTGCATACCGCAGTGTGAAGGACCTTGGAGATGTCACGGTGGTGGCACCTGCGGTTCAGCAAAGCGGTGTTGGAAGATCAATTTCAATCTTTGAACCCCTCAGAATCAGCAGGGCAAAGGTGGACGGAATGAATGCCTATGCAGTAGGCGGTACTCCCACAGATTCGGTGATACTTGGACTGTTTGCGGTCATGGACCAGATGCCGGATCTTATCCTGTCAGGATTCAATATTGGTGAGAATATCAGTACAGATACCATTACGACCTCAGGTACCATAGGTGCTGCACTTGAAGGTGCAAGCTACGGGATACCTGCCATTGCAGCCTCCATCCAGGTTGTTGATGAGGGAATGAAATTCGATGATCTTCGAGACTATGATCATGATTTTGAAATGAGTGTCAGGATAGTTAACCGGATTGCAAAAAATGTGCTCAGATACGGCCTTCCTGAAAATGTGGATCTTCTAAACGTCAATATACCGCATAATGTACAGGATGACTGTGAGATCGAAATTACCCGCCTGGCCCGCAAGATATTCAGAACAGAAGTTGAGGAGAGGAAGGATCCAAGGGGCAGGTCATACTACTGGATAGCAGGTGACCTGATACATGAAGAGGAGAATGGAACCGATGTCCATGCCGTCATGCAGAAGGGAAATATTTCAATTACACCCATTACACTGGATGCAACCTCTCCTGTGGATTTCTCTGTGATACAGAAATACTGCAGATAATATCACTTGTTGATCCTGATACTTATCTGCTGCCATTCATCATCAACACCGTGCAGATGCTCAACTGCACCTGCTATTGTACCTGAGAGTATACTCTGCACAAAGTCGTTCATAGCTATTTCCTTTCCATCTACTGTCAGTTCAATTTCCATATTCAAAACCTCCAATTTCATAATATTATCTGCAGAAGGGAACACGCCTGCTTACCGCTGTCCTGAGCAGTTCATGCATCTGCCGGCAATCAGCCCCTTCAATATCCACCAGGTTATCATTGACCAGAAGACATGGTTTGAGCTTTCCCTGGGGAGTTACCCTGAGCCTGTTACAGGCGGCACAGAACTGTGAATTGTCAATGGGGCGCACAAATTCAACGGCTGCACCATCGATGAGATATTTTTTGCGCCTGTGCATCTTCCGGGTGATTATACTCTTCGCCCTGGATGCAAGGTACTGTTCAATGGCATCTGCATCGATCCTGTATGAAGGAATGCCATTGAAATCCATCAGTTCGATAAGCTGCAGAACCACTCCATCACTGTAACCCCGGACAAAGTCCAGCATATCCTCAATCTCAGAGTCATTGAGACCCTTTAGAAGCACCATGTTAAGCTTTACAGGAACAAGACCAGCATCAACTGCCATATGGATACCATCCATCACCCGCTCCAGCAGATGACTGCTGCCGTTTGTGATATACCTGTACCTTTCAGGATCAAGGGTATCAAGGCTTATGTTTACCCTGTCAAGACCGGAATCCTTAAGGTCATGAGCCCGGTCTGCCAGCATAACTCCGTTTGTTGTTGCAGAGATGTTCTTCATCCGGGGCAGTTCTGAGATAATCTCTTCAAAATCAGATCTCATCAAAGGTTCCCCGCCTGAGAACTTGAGCTTGTTCACTCCATGACAGCGTGCGGCGCCTACCAGGTTTAAAATGGTCTGCTTTGATATTTCAGATTCTGCATGTACACAGTCATTGCCTTCATGATGGCAGTAAATACAGTTCAGGTTGCACCTGTCTGTAACAGATATTCGCAGGCTTGATATGCTGCGCCCGAAAGGATCCGTGAGGGGATTTGCTGTAACGGAATCGTTCATTGATTATCAACCGGATGGTTATTTTTCATTGGGTCAGGTTATAGTCGCAATACTATAATATAAAATCAACCCAATTATCACTCATGACAAGAGCATTACTTATCGCAGGAACACACAGTGGAGTTGGTAAGACAACGGTAGCCATGGGAATAATGGCAGCCCTTACAAAACGCGGACAGAAGGTCAAGCCATACAAGGTGGGACCTGATTATATAGATCCAACACACCACAGTGTTATCTGCAGTCAGCCATCCCATAACCTGGATACGTATATGATGGATATTGACGGGGTACGAAGTACTTTTGCCAGGACATCACAGGAATACGATATATCGGTTGTGGAGGGTGTCATGGGTCTCTTTGATGGTATGGAATCAACTGAGATTGCAAGTTCTGCCCATGTAGCCAAATCACTTGACCTGCCGGTAATACTTGTGATCAATGTGCATGGAATGTCCCGCAGTGCCGCAGCACTTGCACACGGATACATGAACTATGATCCCGGTGTACGGGTTGCAGGTGTGATACTCAACCGTGTGGGAAGTCCAAGGCATGCCCAGATGATAAAGGATGTGATGGAGGATGTTCCTGTTGTAGGCGCACTTCCCAGAAACCAGGACATTACAGTACCATCCCGACACCTGGGACTTCACATGGCTTCAGAGAAGGAGCACAATATTGACGAACTTGCTGCCTTTATCGAGGAGAATATCGACCTGGATACACTCATACAGATCGCAGATACTGCCCCTGACTATGAACCTGAAGCCGACATACCTGACCTGGAACCCGACCTAACCATCGGTGTTGCCATGGACAGTGCCTTCTGTTTCTATTACCAGGACATGCTTGATGCTTTTAGAAGACACGGTGCACAGATCCGATTCTTCAGTCCCCTTGCAGGAGAGGTTCCTGATGTTGACGGAATCTATTTTGGAGGAGGGTACCCTGAACTGCATCTTGGTGAACTGGAAAAATCAGAGACCACACGTGCTCTCTCAGATCTGGCCTCTGACGGGGTGCCAATATATGGGGAATGCGGAGGATTGCTCTATCTGTGCAGCTCATATGAGGACAGTGATGCAAAGTACAGGATGGCAGATGTCTTCCCTGCAGATGTGAGGATGACAAAGAAACTGCAGGCACTGGGATATACCAGGGCCAGGGCAAAGGGAGGATACATGGACACAACCATCCTGGGCCATGAATTCCACTACTCAGTAACAGAATGTGACAGGGACTGCAGGCTGATCTATGAGATGATACGCGGTAAAGGAATACAGGATGGCAGGGATGGAATTACAGAACACAGCTCACTGGCAAGCTATATGCATGCTCATCCGGCAACATTTCCTGCTGGAAGTTTTGTTCAGCAGTGCAGGAAATACAGTCGAAGATGATCATTTATCCTGCACATTCCTGTTTTTATTCAGTATCCACTTCTTGCGTTCATAGTAGCCAAGCGGATGACTGATTGATTCACAGATATTGTCTGCCCCATAGCAGTTCCCATATGTTTTCATTGTACTGCACGAAGGAGGTTTGTACATAGTTCCTGTAGAACCTGCAATGTGCTCGATCTGGTAGCGTGTCTTCTCTGCATCAAAGTCCGGGGATACATTGAACACATTCACAACCTCATCCACCGACATTCCCACATTCAGCAGGAACGAGGTCATTGCAAATCTCATTGAATGGGCCAGGTTCGCTCCTGACCTGACCTGGGATATTGCATAGTTGATACAGGGTGGAAATGAATCAGTATCAACCTCACCTGTGATACCTGCTGCTCCGTAATGCTGCTTGCGTTCATCCAGGGCTTCCCGGATCTCTGGCAGATACTGTTCACAGGCCTGACACATATCCTCAGGTACATCGGCAGGCAGTGACTGCTGGATCCTTGACCTTACAGCCTCCTGCAGCAATCGCGCAAGTTCCCGATGGGAGAGAGGTACAAAACCCCTTTTTAGCTTCCGGTTCACCAGCTTCCACTCAAGGTCCTTCATTGTACTGGCAAGACGGATATAATCAGTGAAATGGAGAATAAAACCGGCTGAGTTAAACTCTGCAGCTATATCAAATTCCCTGGCAAATTCCAGCAGAAAATCAGAATTCTGACTGTTTAGAAGAAGGAATGAAGCTTCAGCTTCCTTGAGAGCATACCTGCGTATCAGGAATTCATCCTTTATACAGGATACCAGTATTCTGGCAAAGGGATATGAGAGCAGTTCAATCACAAGCGAACTGTCATCCAGACTATCAGGGGACGGTTTTTCTATTTTACCATCCAGTGCCTGCAGTACACGATCCCTGCCTCTCAGTCTTGCAGATTCAAGTGCTCTGGACTCCATCAACCTGTCCACTGACAGTCCCAGTTCATTGACATATTCTGATGCCGGAGATATGAATGGATAGAGTGCCAGGTTGTTTTTATCCATATAGAATACATCTCAGTCAGTCGGATTCGATCCTTGGTGCCAGAAGATAATTAGCAGTGCCTCCTCCATTGGCAATAACAAAATTGAGCTTTATAGGGAAATCACGGCCGATATTTATTTCGACCTCATTGGATTTGGATGCAGGTTTTACAATATCTCCAAGGTAATCCAGTGAGAACATTGACCTTGCATCCCCTGGCTTCATATCAATCAGCTGGTCACGGGTCATGTCAATGCGCACCTTATCAGTATCACCTTCAGCTTCCATATAGAATATCTCATCCTCAATTCCCAGAAGTATGTGATCACTGATCTTCTCTGCAGCCTTTATAGCCTTTCTAAGTTCATTTCCATTGAGAATGACCTGGGCAGGAAGCTCAAGCTGGGGAATGCGTGGTTCTGATCGAATGGTTGAGGGGTCAAGAAGGGACAGGGTATAGGAAAACCCACCTATCCGGATCTCCATTTTCTGGGTATCCTCCCTCAGTTCCAGTTTAACAGTTTCGTTTTTCTCAGCCACACCCATGATATCATTGATCTTGGTAAGATCCATACCTACTTCAGATTCAGTTGCCTCGAATTCCTCAAATGCTCCGGATTCCAGGTTAAAACTTACCATAGCTACATTCGCCGGGTCAACTGCCTTTACCGAAATCCCGTCCGGGGATATCCTGAACCTCGCTTCATCAACAAGTACAGACAGTATTTCAATGGAGTCCTTCAGAAGAGATGCGTCAATTGTTGCCTTGAACATACCGATTCTCCGTCAAATAATTTGAATTCTTACCTGATAGTATCGATCACAATATATAAAGTTCTTTATGTGATACTGGTTCCATCAGTCATACTCTCTCCATGTGTAATGACATTTTGTACACTTGAAGAACCTGGTCTCGGATTCATCTGCAGAACGCAGTTGCCTGAGCCACCAGTATGCTGTATTGTTACCACATTCCGGACACCTGACACTCGTTGTAGGCAATCCCACATCAGTATCCCCTTCAAGCACTGTAACTTCACGTTCATCACGGGCGGTCTTTGTTATAAGATCTTTCTCATCTGTGGTGCTCTGCTTTTTGTAGCCGCATTTCTTGCATTGCATTACACCATCTTTTGGATACATTATACTCTTACATTTTGGACAGAATTCCATAGATATCATCCTTTGCGTCGTCTATTATTCTGGAATGGTCAAATGCCAGATCTGGCAGTTCATCAACACTGAACAGGCCAGTCTCTTCTGCATCCGAGCCGGCCTGCGGGATTCCTTCAGCCTCTGTGAGGTAGCTAACAGAGACAGTATGACCTCTGGGATCCCGGGAGGGGTCTGAATATACACCTATTAATTTAAGGATATTTACACATAGTCCGGTCTCTTCAAGTGCTTCACGCACAACAGCATCTTCCACAGTCTCTCCTACCTCCACAAAACCACCGGGCAGGGCATATTTATCTTTAAACGGAGGATTTTTCCTCTTAATAAGTACAATCTTTCGGTTTAAGATTATTACGGCATCTACGGTCAGTTTTGGAGTTACTGGAGTCATACAACCAAAAATTAAATACAATGGCTAAGTATATAAGTGAGTACCTATGATAGGGTGCACAGGATATGCTAGAAAACTTATTATGGATTGCCGTTGCCCTGATGCTGGTCTCAGCGGTCAGCCCGAAGAAGGCTCGTACAGGTAAGCTTATCGGAGGAGCTGGCTGGGGATTCTTTTCAGTTCACTGGTTGTACCAGCCAGTCTATTATGCAGGCATCAATGACTATTTCAATGTAGTACTCACAATACTGCTGGCAATATTCTGTATATTTGTTGCCTATATGATGGCAGTCAGGGAATACATCCATGATGAAAATGTCAATTCAAAAGTATCAGTTGACGTAACACATATGGCAACAGCTGCAACTGCAATCGGGTCACTGATGTACTTCCCCTTTGCCCAGATGCAGTCCATGGATGTGTGGTTAATATCAATTGTAACTGATCATACGGTATGGGCACTGCAACTCCTGGGATATCCTGCAGTTCTCACCTCATGGGATATCATCAATCTCAATGAATACAGTGTAAGAATTGTACTCGCATGCACAGCAATTGAGAGCATTGCCCTGTTCACCGGTCTGATTCTCTCGGTCAGGGCACCGGCCATAAGGCTGGTTTCTGCGTTCCTGGTATCAGTACCTGTCATCTATGTATTAAATATCGCAAGGAACGTCTTTGTTACCGTTGCATATGCAGGACAATGGTTTGGACCAAACAGTTTTGAGATTGCCCACCACTTTGTAGCAAAAGCCGGATCTGTGATCGCCCTGTTAATAATAGCCTACATGGTCCTGAAAATACTACCTGAACTTATTGAGCTGATAGACGGACTTAGGGAAATGGGTACAGAACAATTACAGATCATTTTCAACAGAATATCAGGAAAACAGTAAAAATGGTTGCCAGAGGATCATTTTCTTGGATTGCAGCTGCTGTGACAATTACAGCTGCTGTGGCTATTATTGCATATACCACACAGATGAGCGCTGCAAAATATGCAACCGCAAGCTCACTTTCAGCAACAGCGTTCTTTCTGTGGTTTTTCAGGGATCCAAAAAGACGCACACGTATATGTAACAATTGTCTGATAGCCCCGGCAGACGGCCGGATAATTGATATAAGGAACAGAAAGATCTGCATCTTTATGAACATCCACAATGTCCATGTCAACCGTGTCCCCATATCCGGCAGGGTAGTAAATATAGAGTACAAAAAGGGTGGATATTTACCTGCTTTCTGCAAGGATTCTGAAAGGAATGAAAGATGTGAGATCACACTGGAAACTCCTCATGGAGAGATCACAGTTACCCAGATAGCAGGTACTCTTGTACGCAGGATCGTATCCTATGTGCAGATAGATGATAAAGTGATCCAGGGGCAGAAAATCGGAATGATCAAATTCGGGTCAAGGGTGGATGTGACAGTTCCTGAATCACTTACCATAACATGTAAAAAAGGAGACAGGGTTATTGCAGGTGAAACTGTGATTGCAAAGATGCAGGGAGTAAACAGAGGAAATTGAATGAACATTATCAGGATTATCAAAGTTCCGGATATTGCAACCATTATAAATGCCCTGCTGGGTGTTTCTGCAATTTTTATGGCAATCCTGGGAAATGTCACCCTTGCACTGATAATGATACTGATGTCCTGCATAGCTGATGGTCTTGACGGCTATCTTGCACTGCACCTCGAAAGCAGCCAGATAGGAAAGTATCTGGATTCACTGGCAGACGCTATTTCCTTTGGCGTTGCACCTGCAATTATAATATTTACAATCTATGGACCTGAATACAGATTACTGATAGTATCCGTACTCCTTTTCTACATAACATGCGGCATACTCAGGCTTGCCAGATTTGATACAAAACAGTCAAAAATACCTGATTTTGAGGGAGTGCCGATAACAGCCTCTGCCGTAATGCTCAGTTCATATCTTCTCATGAGTCCGCAGTATGTCCACCCATATATTCTCATATTCCTTCTCGTTCTCCTATCCCTCCTGATGATAACCACATACCCTTATCCAAAACTGCGGGGTACACGTTTACTTCTACCAATATCTGTAATATTTGGTCTGGTTATCATCTCAGCTGCCATATCCCATGATTATGCTCCCATGTTTGCAGCATTACTTTTTCTGCTCATGGCACTGTACCTGGAATCACCAATAATGCAGATACCCAGAAAATACTACCGTGACTGAAAGGTTTGAATACTTTCCCGGAATAATCACATGGAAAAGGCCATAACAGGTTGATCGGATATGCTCACAGAAAAAGAAATTGAAAGGTATAGTCGCCAGATCATGATGTTTGGAGAAAAGGGGCAGGAATTACTCAGGGATGCAACTGTACTGATTGCAGGTGCAGGTGGTCTGGGGTCTCCTGTTGCGATCTATCTGGCAGCAGCAGGTATCGGGAAACTCAGGATCGCTGATTTTGACAGTGTGGAAGAAAGTAATCTGAACCGCCAGATACTGCACTGGAATCCTGACATAGGCCGAATGAAAGTCGAATCTGCCAGAGAGAAGATAGAGCAGCTCAACCCTGAGATCAGGGTCGAGACAATAAAGACCAGGATAGAGGAAAACAATATCATGAAAATTGTAGCAGATGCTGATATAATAGTGGATGCAATGGATAACTATGATACCAGATTTCTGCTAAATTCAGAGGCTATCAGAATGGAAATACCGATGGTTCACGGTGCAGTCCATGGATTCCATGGCCAGATTACAACCATAGTTCCAGGAGATACTCCCTGTCTTAGCTGCCTGTTCCCCACTTCCCCGCCAAAGGAACTATTTCCCATTGTGGGAGCCACTGCAGGAGTCATTGGTACAATGCAGGCAAACGAGGTCATCAAGTATCTTACAGATTCAGGAAAACTGCTTGCAGGACAGATGCTAATATGGAACGGAGCAGAGGGCAGAACAGAAGTAATAAATATCAGACCAAACCCTGCATGCACCATATGCAACCATCTCCAGTAGAAATGAAAAAGAAAACGCATACAGGAGCTAAATAAAATGACAGAATCCAGTATTACAGATCGTGACAATGCATTGTTTGAGGCCGGCATCAAGCTGGGGGCACTGTACCACCAGTTCACAGGTTCTCCTGTGAACCTCAATACAGCAGACAGCCTTGAGAAGGCAATTTCAGAAAGCATCTCGGTACAGCCGTTTGTTCAAAGTATCACAGTATCCATTGATAGGGATATGATACGCTCAGGGCTCAATAAGGAGTTTGGATACTGTGAACTGGAAGGAAGAATGCTGGATGTGAAACTGAGAGTGGTATATAATGATTGCAATGTTCTGGTTGCACTCAAATATGATACTGAAATGGAATACCCTCTCATGAAAATAGAAGATGTGGAATGATCAGGTTTCCCGGGAGTTCAGGAAATCAGCAAAGGCTTCCACAACCTTTCTGTTCTGCTCCTCTTTTCCAACAGTGATTCGGACAAGAGACTCACCTGCGTCCCTGAACGATGTGCAGTCACGCACAATAATTCCTTTCTGCAGCAGATGACTGCATATCTTGGAAGCACTGTAGGGAGAAACGTCCACAAGCACGAAGTTTGCATGTGAATCATGGACCCTGAAATCAATATTTTCTTTCAGGAACATCCGACCCTTCTCAACAAGATCGATACTTCTCCTGAGATGTTCTGGATCTGAAAGTGCAGCAATACCTGCAGCAATTGCAGCCGAACTTACATTAAATGGTGTTGCAGCCTTCATATATTGTGATTTTAGCCATTCGGGCATGATACCATATCCTATCCTCAAACCTGCCAGACCAAAGGCCTTTGAGAATGTTCTGCCAATTATCAGGTTATCATAATCACGGATCAGGTGCATCAGGTTGCGGTCAGCAAATTCAACATATGCCTCATCAATGAACACAAATCCTCCTGTGGATTCCAGAATACGTTTCACATCCACCTCATTGATCAGGTTACCTGAAGGGTTATTGGGAGAGCACAGAAAGATCATCTTCGTATCAGGTGTTACAGCATCAATAACTGCATCTGCATCCACCTGGAAATCTTGATCCCTTGGTACAAAAACAGGTACTCCGCCACATGCTCTGGATGCGATTTCATAATATGAGAAAGTGGGAGTGGATATGATCACCCGGTCTCCGGGATTTATTACAAGTCTTAGCAGGGAATCTATCAGACCATCCATACCAGGTCCTGAAGCCACAATATTTGATCCTGGAAGTCCTGTATATTCTGAAAGGGCTTTCACAAGCTCCCCTGCATCTGCTGAAGGATATATGCTGATATCTGATGCATGCCTGACCATTGCACTGACCGCCTTTTCTGATGGTCCCAGGGGATTTTCATTTGATCCAAGTTTGATGATCCGGTCAGGATGCAGGCCTACAAGTTCTGCAATATCATCTATCGATCTGCCAGGCACGTATTCACTGATACTTTCAATCCCTTCCTTTATCAGCTCAGGCCTGCTCAATGGTATCCACCACCGTATCGATCTGCTCCTCGGTTATAACAAATGGCGGAACCAGACGCAGTACAGAATCCGAGGTACAGTTGAGAAGTACACCATTCTCACGCCCGTATGAAACTATATCCCCGCAATCTGCACCAAGTTCAACACCGATCATAAGACCTGCTCCACGTACATCCAGAATATCATCCCTTGACATACCTTTAAGCCGGGACATGAAATACTCACCAAGCCTGGTGCACCTCTCCAGCATATTCTCATCCTCTATTGCTCCAATGGCTGCAAGGGATGCTGCGCAGGCCAGGGGGTTTCCACCAAAGGTGGATGCATGTTCACCTTTCCCAAAACTTATATCTTCACGGGAAGCTATGGCACCCATTGGAAAGCCGCCACCCATAGCCTTGGCCATTGTCATGATATCAGGCAGGACACCTGAATGCTGTCTGCAAAACCATGTACCTGTCCTTCCAAATCCGGTCTGCACCTCATCAAATATCAGGAGTGCATCATTCTCATCACATATCCTGCGGACCTCCTGCAGATAGCCTGGTGATGGAACATTGACACCAGCCTCCCCCTGGATCGGTTCAATAATAACAGCTGCAGTATCCTGGTCAACAGATTCGGATACGGCTTTTATATCATTGTAGGGTACAAAATCCACATTCTCAACCAGTGGCCTGAAAGGGTTTCTGTAGGCTTCCTTGTGGGTCAGGCTCAATGCTCCCATGCTTCTTCCATGGAAAGCCCCGTAGGTGGATACAAAATTCTGTCTGCCGGTTCTGGTCCTTGCAAGTTTCATTGCAGCCTCAACAGCCTCAGTACCCGAATTGCAGAAAAATATCCGGTCCATTCCGGTAATTGAGACAAGCTTTTCTGCCAGCATTGCCTGGGGAGATGTATAGTAGAGGTTGGAAACATGTATGAGCTGTTCTGCCTGGTTCTTTATAGACTCGACCACAGCAGGATGACAGTGTCCCACGTTATTGACTGCAATCCCGGCAACACAGTCTATGTACTTTCTGCCCTCAATATCAAACACCAATGAACCCTTGCCCCTGACAAGAGCAATGGGCTGGCGGGTATAGGTCTGCATCACGCAGCTAGAATCAATCTGATTAATCTTTTCAAAGTTCAGGTTCGGATCAAGAAAATCGCGTATCAATAAAAAACACCTTCCTCTTCAGTATATATTCAACCTGGTTCAAATTGCTTCAATAATACAAAAATTTCAGACATCCAGGTTCATCAGCTCATCCTCACTGATAACCTCAGAATGTTCACGTTCAAATACAGTACCTTTCTGTGATCTGAGTACACCATCCACCCTGGCAGTCTCATGTATCTTAATGGAGCGGGCATTTATCTCACCCAGTATATGGCTTCCCTGACTGACATATACATCACCCCGGGATATGATATTTCCGTGTATGGAATTGTTCTCACCGATCATAGTATCCCCTACTGTACGTATACTTCCATAAAGCGTGTTATTATCACCCATTTGCAGGGACATTGCCCTGATATTACCCACAAGCCTGCAGTTGTTTCCGATCACAGCTTTTGAAGGAACACGAATCGTATCTATGGATATCCTGGAGCCGTTTGGAATGATCATTGCCACATCACTTACAGCCTCCATTTCATCCTCGAAAAGTTCCTCAAGTGCTCTTTCAACTTCCTCGTCCTTGCCCATCCTCAGCATTTCGCTAAGATACATGAACAGATACGCAATCACAGGAATGGGGTTTCTTATAACGATCCAGCCCCTTGCCTCAAATCCGCCATTGATCTTAACATCATTTCCAATATCCAGGTCTCCCTTGACCACAAGCTTGCCGTCAATTGTAACAAACTCTCCCAGATATGCATTTGAGTCTGTTCTGACAGTGCCGCCTATCTGCGACCACATATCTATCCTCACATCTGAAGCTGTGGTTATGTTGCCGGAAAGTTTGACCCTCTCTCCCAGTATCACAGAATCTGCGATCAGTCCGTACCTGATATCTGAATGATTTCCAATAATAATATCCCCTTCAACCACAATGGTATGTTCTTCCATTACGGTATTGTCAGGGATCACGAACGTTTTTAAGAACTCATTTTCTGTAATAGGCTCACACTCCGGCTGGGGTATAGGATTAACTATAGGATTTTTCAGCAATTATTCAATATTATAATATTTTACATATATACATCACATATATACATTTGCGGCAGATCGTTGAGTGGTTTAGAGTATGCCCTGGCGCACATCGACTGCACCACCTTTCTCCATAACATGGACTTCCTGGGGTGTTACCAGCAGCTGACCTGTTGCCAGCAGATTGTCAGATTCATCCACAACCAGCACTTCTTCACCAACTCTCAGGTCAGGATCGATTTCTATCACATGTTTTGCAAAGGCAGTCTTACCAGCTGATACAAAAGGAACTGCATCTGCATTTACAACCACTCTCATTCCAGGATATGAGAGATGGGAGTGCAGCAGTGCCGCACCTTTGATGCTCAGTGTGAACATTGAGTCCCGTGCCCTTACAGTTGCAATGCGCTCTCCCTGATGCAATACCTGGCGCACCCTCTTTGTTTTGGAAAACTGGAAGGAAACATCATCTTCAAAAAGAACGCCTCCGCTTCCCTTTCCAAACTGATAGTCTGCCATTATCCTTATTCTTTTGAGATTTTTCTCTGATCGCATATCTGGTAATAGATAATATATTGTAATTAAATCCCTGTCGGTTATTTTTCATTCCATAAGCTATTTTAGCTGAAATTTGTTTAATTCTAGCAAACACCTTAAATATTATGATAAACAATGGTAATTGTAAGGAAACGGGTATAATGCGTTTGTGAATTTAAATTCCAAAGTGACTGTAACCAAGCAAACCATTCATCCCCTCAAAAATACCTGTTTCCTTTTTTCCTTATTCTGAAATCATAAGTACTCACCAGAGCTTACTGCATCCAAAAAAATAATTGACTCTATGGATCAGGAAGGATCCTGCAGATCAAATATAGATCAAATACTGATCTGATTAACCTTTTGCAACTCCCATTGGAAGTACTCTGGCAACCTTTCTGGCAATCCCGAGTTCATGGACAACATCCACCACATCACTGCTCTTCTTATATACCTCAGGGGCCTCTTCTGCAATCACCGCCGGACTCATTGCCTCAACATAGATTCCCATCTTTTCCAGTTTTTTCTTAACATCCTCGCCACTGTATGTACCTTTTGCCTGTTTTCTGCTCATTGCCCTGCCTGAACCATGGCACGCACTGCCAAAGGTTAGGTCCATCCCCTCCTGTGTGCCATGGAGTACAAAGGAGGCACTGCCCATACTTCCTGGAAGAAGGACAGGCTGGCCAATATCACGGTATTTTCGGGGCACCTCGCTGTGACCTGGCGGGAATGCACGGGTTGCACCTTTGCGATGCACGTACACCTTTTTCTTCCTGCCGTCAATTATGTGTTCCTCCAGCTTTGCAACATTATGTGCCACATCATATACCAGATCCATACCCAGACTCTCTGCATCCCGTCCAAATACCTGCTCAAACACCTCACGAGTCCAGTGGGTGATGATCTGCCGGTTGGCCCAGGCATAGTTGGCAGCACATGCCATTGCCTTGAAATAGTCCTGAGCTTCTGTTGAGGTGGCAGGAGCGCAGGCAAGCTGCTTGTCAGGTATAGATATTCCATAGTTTTTAACTGACTGTGAAAGTACACGAAGATGGTCAGTACATATCTGATGACCGGCTCCGCGTGATCCGCAGTGCACCATTATCGTTACCTGTCCTTCCTCAAGACCAAAGACTGAAGCCGCATCATTGTCATAGATATTGTCCACATACTGCACTTCAAGGAAATGGTTTCCACTGCCAAGGGTTCCCAGCTGGGGCTTTCCGCGTTTTCTTGCTTTGGCGCTTACCTTGGAAGGATCGGCTCCCTCAATGAACCCGCTGCCTTCACAGTGCTCTATATCAGCTTCAACCCCGTACCCTGCTTCAACGGCCCAGCGTGAACCATGAACAAAAGCATCATCAAGTTCACTGTCAGATGCTCTCAGACGGCTCTTTGATCCAAGCCCTGAGGGAACGGCTTCAAACAGTTTCTTTATAAGTTCACGGATCACAGGCCTGACATCATCCACGTGAAGATCGGTACGTATCAGGCGCACACCGCAGTTTATATCAAAACCAACTCCACCCGGACTTATAACACCTTCCTCACTGTCAAAGGCTGCAACTCCCCCTATAGGAAAACCATAACCTAGATGGGCATCTGGCATTGCCATTGAATACTTCTGGATGCCTGGAAGGGATGCAACATTTGCAACCTGGTCAATTGTCTGCTTTTCTACATCATTCAGCATCTTCCTGGATACATATATCCGGCCCGGCACTCTCATGAATGGTTTATATTCTCTGGGGATCTCCCAGGTATATTCATCAATCCTTTTTAGGAGATCAAAAACTTCATTATCCTGATCATTATTATCTTCCATATTAACACCTCTTGATGCAGATACATACCGTTTCAGCAATAATAAGAAACATGTCCTGAGATACTTTCCATGTGACCCATAGACATCTTATGTATCAACAGTTACCTGGAGCATCCACCCGGCTTCACCCTCTTCAACCTTCAGATCATTGTAGGTAACTGCCTTTGCATGCGTATCAAATCTGTGTTTTGAAGGATCTATCGGGTCACCAATAGCCTTTCCAGCTATATGATAGCTATTGTTGCGCTTATCTATCCCATCGACCTCAAACCGGCCAAAGACGATCTCTTCAACCTCAAACAGGAACAGAATTTCAGATAACCAGTCCACAACCAGATTCTCAAGGTCAGGGGCCTCAAGTTCAATATACTTGGTTACCACTCCCTCTATAACTGAGGTATCGATCATTACGTTCATCATGGCTTCAGAAACGTTTTCGAATGCTTCTTCCAGGGTATCCCCATATGCCCTGAACTTTGCATCTGCTGTATGTTCCAGAAACTCAAACTTCTTCCCCTCTTCCACAGACATATAATAATCACATTCCATTGTTCATACATTAAACTTATCCATCAGAGATTCTTCCAGACGTGCACGATCCTCTGGAGTGCAGTTATATGACTGCCAACCGCGATCAGTGCAATGGACCAGCCTGGAGCAGCCATTCCTGCGATCTCATATGGGTACAGATAATAGACAAATGCTGCAGCCATTATCAGAACAAGCCTGTCAGCACGGCCCATTATACCTCCATAGAACCTTCCAAGACCCAGCGCCTGGGCCTGGGTGCCAAGGTAACTTGTGATAAGTACTCCAATAATTGCAACCGCACCCAGGCTCCATGAAGAGAACCCTCCTGCAACAATACCCAGGATGATGAATACATCGGAATACCGGTCAATCACATGATCAAGAAAATCCCCTTTGGGCCCTTCCAGATTCATGTACCTTGCCATGGAACCATCCAGTGCATCCAGAAATGAGTTTACCCCTACAAAGAATCCTCCAAGCAGCATAAGGGCAGGTTCCATCAGGGAATAGTAGAAACAGATACCTGCAAAGGCGGCAAATAAAAGTGAAACTATTGAGACAAGGTTTGGAGAAATACCCCAGTTTGCTATGGTTTTTGCGAATGGCTCAATGAACCTTGAGAAAAGTGGTCTCAGATTGTTGAAGGTCATATTAGGATTCCGTTGATTGGTTTATTCTGTACTGTTCTACTGTCCACATCTAAAAACTGCCAGGCAGGCAGATGCCGGGAATTTGAAACGGCAGAGATATTATTATATTGCTGATTATTTAACAATATTTCCTTGCAAGGTCATACCAGTACCTGATACGACATGAATGCTCGATCTGTGTGGTTATTACATAGGCTTCCTTTAAACTGCTGCCTGTTGCAAACGTACCATGCCCATGTACAATTACAGCATTGTGATCCGAAAGCGCCATACCGGCATTGTGTGCAAGCTCCTCTGATCCCATCTGTCCCCTTATCACCGGAATATTCTTCAGAAAACATTTTCCTTCACTGTCCAGTGGCTCTATCAGACCCGTATCAGATAGCAGGGACTCTACAACAGAAAAGGGACAGTGCGCATGGATCACAGCACGTGCCCGGGACTGCTGATAGATAGCCCGGTGTACAATGGTCTCTGTGGAAGACATGAGATCACGGTCTGTGGGAGAATTCACGTCAACCTCCACAACACCATCCTCTGTAATTTCATCAAGGGCGTATCCTCTTGCAGTTATAAATATACGCTCGCCATCCCTTATACTGATATTTCCGAAGTGGGATTCAACCAGACCCTGCTGAACAAGTTTATTCCCGTACTTTGATATTTCCTGCCACATATAGAATCAGATATAAACCCATTCCATAAAATTTATTTGCTATTATTGTATCTAAGGGTATAACTTAATCATTTCAGCGCCTCGGTGGCTCAGACTGGCAGAGCGAGTGACTTGTAATCACTAGGTCGCGTGTTCAAATCACGCCCGGGGCTTTTTATTTTAACAATAGCTCCTATCCTATCTACGATATCAAAAAATAACTTTCCAGCATCAAATTCAATTCTCACTTTTTAAACCTGATCACATAATCTGTACCATTGGAATCGTACCTTTCAATTGTTCCCTGAAGCTGCTGTATCAGCATATTGACCACTCTGAGTCCAAGTGAATTGGAGGATTCAATATCAAAATCACTCGAAATTCCAACGCCATCATCACTTACCTGCAGCAGGCACTCATCATCCCTAACCCGGAAGTCAACTGAGATAGTTCCCTCTCTTTCATCCGGGAATGCATGCTTTAAGGAATTTGTGATGATTTCATTCAAAATAAGGGCAAGGGGTACGATTATATCCATGCTCAGGTATGCAGTGTCTGAAGACATGTGGATTTTGATGTTTCCCTTTCCTGTATCATATGTCTGGAAAATATAATTCACCAGACTTTTAATGTAATCCGATATTTCAATACTTGCAAGATTTTCAGAGCCATACAGTTTTTCATGTGCAAGAGACATTGATTTTACCCGGTTCTGACTGTCCTTGAAAGCAGCTTTTACCTTCTCATCATCAAAGTTCCTGGACTGCATATTGAGCAAGCTTGCTATTACCTGAAGGTTATTTTTTACCCTGTGATGAACTTCCTTTACTATGAGCTCGTTTTTGTTCATTTCCTCAAGCTTCTTGTGTTCGGTGATATCAATATGACTTCCTATGATCCTCTGGGGGTTTCCATATTCATCCCGCTGAGAGATCTTTCCCCGCGACTGTATCCAGGTCCAGCCACCGGATTTATTCTTCATCCTAAATTCCACATTATACTCGGGTATATCACCCTCCAGATAGCCAAGAAGGGCTTTTTCTGCATATTCAATGTCATCTGGATGGATCATAGATTTCCAGCTTTCATAGGATGGTTCAAATTCTCCTGGGCTATAGCCAAGCATTTCATAGTAGCGGTCACTAAAATATGCTCTGCTGGTTTTAAGATCAAGATCCCATATACCATCAGCTACTGATTCTGCAACTTTGCGAAATCGTTGTTCATTTTCCCTCAGCTTTCTGGTATAATGGAAACGGTTCTCTTCAGAACCCAGGGCAGATGCTAGTATCCCAAGAAGCCTCCTGTCATCTTCGGTTAGATGATATTCCCGGGTAAATACAACACAGAGTATTCCAGCTGGTTCACTTTCATGTTTTACCACATGACCTGCATAGGAAACAATGTCATATTTTTTTACATTAGGATCGGTCCAGGCATACTTTGTTTGGGAGATGTCAGATATGTAGAGGGTATCATTGCCCTGAATAATCGCATCATAGCAGATATGGCCCTCAGGTGTATCCTTATCCTGAAAATCGGGAGGAGTGTTCCATTTGCCAATGGTAACAAGCTGATGATTTTCGCGATCATATCTGTTATAAAGAGCACACGACCCGCCCAGCAGTTCACCGGCAAGTGAGGTTATTGAATTCACATTGAAAGTAAAATCACCTGTCAGGTCCAAAAGACACCTGTTGACCATTTCAAGTCTCTCTTCCCTCCTTTTTTGGCCAGTGATATCCCGGGCAACGCCAAACATGATATTTTCTTCCCTGTAGGGATAGGAATTCCAGGAAAGCCATCTGAATGTACCATCACTGCACATATACCTGTTCTCAAGCTGATATATCTCCTGGCCATCAACGAGAGTGGTTTTGGCCTGCTCTGTCATCCTCCTGTCATCAGGATGCACAAACTCGATCCATGGCCTGGAAAGAAGCTCTTCAGTGCTCCATCCAAGTGTCTTTGACCAGGAAGGATTCAGTACCTTGAAATATCCGTCAAAGCCTGCAATGCAGAGCATATCCTGTGCATGTCTGAATATCCGGTCACTGTTCATAAGAGATTTCTGCGTCTGTTTTTTCTCAAGCCATGTTCCGATCATATAAGCTACGCTGTTTATCAGATTCTGTTCATCAGGAAGAAGGAATGGCTTATTCTGGAGATAGCATACATGCAGATATCCCATGAAATCACCATCTGCCATTATCTCTGCATGAAGGCAGTTATCCATATCAGGCATACTTTCCCCAGCAGAGTACATACTGCCATCGATCTCAATGGCACATGATGCCATTTCAGGATACTGCATTGCCTTTGAGAGATGATCTGCAGTTCTTACACAGAATTCTTCAACAGACATGTTCTTTACCATATCCTGGCTGACAGCTGAAATACAGATCAGTTCCTTGATCCTCTCCTTCAGCATTCTTTCAGTTTCTTTAAGATCGGTAATATCCTGACTAACAATAACTGCACCTTCCACATCTTCCTGTTCATTGAATATAGGTGCAGTATAATTGAAAATTATCTTCCTCTTTGCGTCAAAGGAATCGATTTCAAGTATCTCATCAGCAACTTTTTCACCCTTATTTAAGGTACGCACAAGTGCCCAGTCATCAGGTCTTAGCTCTTCACCGGAAGGATACCGGTGTACTCTGGATGTTTCACTATCTTCAGGCTTTACCACAGGCTCCCCGCCCCATATCCTGGCACCTGCAGGATTATCCAGCAGTATCTGACCCTTCTCATCTGCAAACCAGAGACCAACCGGCATGATTTCAAAGATTTTTTTAAGTTTCTCTTCACGATTTCTAAGCTCTTCTTCCATCCATCTGCGTTTCTTTTCCATTTCGATCTTATGAAGTGCAAAGCCAAGATCATCTGCCACTTCCTTGAACAGATGATGTTCTTCTTTTAACCGGGAATATTCAACCGGCACAGAAACTGTAATTATGCCATATATTTTATCAGCAAACTGGAGTCTATAACACATGGCAGCATGGTCAATGTACTCAACTTCCAGTGGACATGACTTGCAATTTACCAGATGATCATCTATTATGATGACATCATCCCTTTCAAGGACTTTCTGCATGCATACAGGATATTTGCCTGCAGCCATCTCCGATTCCAGTTTCTCAAAACCATTATCAAAACCTGATGAAGCAGTTAATATAATATTCTGATCATCATCCATCAGAGCTATCCATGCATTGTAGTATCCCAGAGTTTCAGTCAGATTCCCGCATGCTTTCTCAATCAGAACCTCAGGATCAGTTTCCTTTGTGATCAGCTGATTGACGTTTCTTATAGCCATAAGTACCTGTTTGAGATGTTTTTCCCGTTTTTCTGTTTCCTTGCGTTGTGAGATATCCCTGGCAACACCTTCCAGTGCAATCAGGTTTCCTTCCGGGCCATAAACAGGTATATTCTTCTGTTCGATCCAGACAGTACTGCCATTTTTGTGTATCCATCTAAATGTGATAGGACCATCTATTGGAAATTCGCCCCTTACATATGATTCAAACAGCTCACGGTCTTCTGGATGAATCACTTTCATTGCAAGATCAGGATCCTGGTAATGTTCTTCTGGTGTATATCCTATTATAGAAGCTGCCGCCTGACTGACATAGCTAAAGCCGCGTTCTGGAAAGAAGTCATAACGATAGATGATATCTCCCAGATTCTCTGCAAGCCTGTGATATCTCTCATCGGTTCCTGAGATATCGGTGAACAGTGTTACAAAATAGTATTTCTCAGGTGAATACACATTGATTCTGTATACCCTACCGGTAGAACTGAAATATTTTTCAAGCTCTTTTTCACTACCAGTTAATGCAACCTCTCCATAAAGACCAATCCAGTCAAAATCCTCGTCCCTGGTCCCTAAAAATAATTCAGTTGCCATTTTCCCCTTAATATCTGAAGCCTTAAGCTCCGTCATCCTTTCAAAAGCGGGATTTACCTCAAGGAATTCATAATCACAGGGAAACCCGTTTTCATCAAGGATTATTCTGCAGTATGTATAAGCTTCTGAAATCATATTCAGAACAGAATTATGGATCTTGCAGTCCATAGTTATATTTTATACCTTTTATGTTATGAGTATCTTTTGGCTTATAAAATATTTTAATCAGTGCTGGAGAATTATTCCAGTTACTAAAAGCTTTACTGAAGAATACCTCCACAGTATTCAGGTATACAGATGATTATTTATAAAATGGTATTTAATATTTCAGTAAATAAATCGTGTTCTTTGGGGTATAGGGGACATCTGGACTTTTTTGATGTTTTTTTCCGAATATCCCTGAGATTCTATTTGGGAGAAGTAGATAAAAATGAACGAAAAAAAGAAAACTAATACCATGACCACTGGTTTTGGAATACCGGTTGGTGATGATCAAAACAGCCTTACCGCAGGTGAAAGGGGTCCGGTCCTCATGCAGGATGTTCATCTGCTGGATAAACTAAGCCATTTTGATCGTGAAAGGATACCTGAGCGCGTAGTTCATGCAAAGGGTGCCGGAGCTGGTGGATATTTTGAAGTGACTGAAGACGTGAGCAAATATACAAAGGCAGCATTTCTCTCAGAGGTTGGAAAGAAAACAGAGGTCTTTGCAAGATTTTCCACGGTTGGCGGAGAAAAGGGGTCAGCTGATGCTGCTCGTGACCCGCGTGGATTTGCCGTGAAGTTCTATACAGAGGAAGGTAATTATGACTTTGTTGGAAACAATACACCTGTGTTTTTTATCAGGGATCCTCTAAAATTTCCGGACTTCATCCATACACAGAAAAGACATCCTGCAACCAATTGCAAGGATGCGGACATGTTCTGGGACTTTCTGTCCCTGACCCCGGAATCAACACACCAGGTAACTATCCTGTTCTCAGACCGGGGAACACCTGCAACATATCGTAATATGAACGGTTATTCGAGCCATACCTACAAATGGTACAATGAAGATGGAGAATACTTCTGGGTCCAATATCATTTCAAAACGGATCAGGGAATAGAGAACCTTACACGTGAAGAAGCAGAGAAAATGAGCGCAACTGATCCGGATCATGCAACCCGTGACCTCTATGAAGCCATTGAAAGGGGAGATTATCCTTCATGGACTCTTGAAATGCAGATAATGACACCAGAAGAAGCTGAAGAGTATCGTTTCGATATAACAGATATTACCAAGGTCTGGCCGCATGGTGACTTTCCTACAATAAAGATCGGCAAGCTCGTCCTCAACCGTAACCCTGATAACTATTTTGCTGAAGTTGAGCAGGCAGCATTCAGCCCTGCAAACCTGGTCCCCGGAATTGGTATATCACCTGACAAAATGCTGCAGGCAAGGGTATTTTCATACCACGACACACACATCCACAGGCTTGGGCCAAACTACAATCTGATCCCTGTGAACAGACCAAAGAACTCTCCTGAAAACAGTTATCAGCGTGACGGATTCATGCGTGTTGATGGAAATGGTGGAAGCGGGCCAAACTACTGGCCAAACAGTTTCAACGGGCCTTCACCTGATCCAGATGCTCTTGAGCCACCATTTGAAGTTTCAGGTCTTGCACAGCGAACACCCTACACCCATCCAAACGATGACTTTGTCCAGCCTGGAAACCTGTACCGTGATGTTATGGATGATGAGGCCAGGACCCATCTTGTAGGTAATATTGTATCACACCTCTCAGGTGCAGTAAAGCGCATACAGCTCAGACAGGCAGCCCTTTTCTTCAAAGCAGACCCGGATTACGGAACAAGAGTAGCTGAAGGGCTTGGACTTGATGTACAGAAAGTTAAGGAACTGGCTGAGATGACAAAGGAAGAACGGGCAAAGGCTACTGAAGAATAAAAATATTTAGTAGAAAATAAAGCAATATAATGCAGGAGTTACAGATAATTCAGTAGCATCATTACAGTTTGATCAATGGTTTATCTGTAATTCTTTTTTCTATTATTTCTCTGCGATTATTATTTGATATTATTGAAAATACAAATTTCATAACAATCATGCAGAAAACATAACTGAATCATAACAATACATGATCCAGGGTTAAAAATAAAATCCCGTTATTTTATCATCAGATTTATCATACTTTAATCATACTTTAGCCGGAAACATACAGACCAATCAATTTAAGATAGATAAATGCAAACATAGCACCATGTTCATGGATCAAATTGGCATTCCACTATTTGGAATCTTTTTCTTTGCAGTATTTATTTTTGGAACAATCTTCTGGATATGGATGCTTGTAGATTGTGCCCTCAATGAGCCATCTGAAGGAAATGATAAACTGGTCTGGGTTGTGATTATAGTATTCACACACCTGATTGGGGCATTGATATATTTCCTGATAAGGCGGCCACAGAGAAAAAGGATTCATGGCAGATGATCATGTTTCATACCAGGTTACGGTATATTTAAACTGGTGCATATCAGTGAACAATATATACATCAGCCATATATATTGATTTCAATGAAAAGAAGGACCCGAAATATCATACTGCTACTATTAATAGTGGCTCTGCTGGCAATACCTGCCATGATCATGTTTGGTTTAACCTATTATGTAAGCCATGAATACAGTGAAATTGAAGAAATAGAATATCCTGGTACAAGTTTTTATCCGGAATCCATAGGATATGGTACTGATAACCTGATTTTTCGCTATACTCCCCAGACAGACAGAGCTGCGGATTATATAGTAACATATACACTTGCTGAAATAGAGCCACCTGATGGTCAGCATAAGGTACTTGAATCCGTGGAAAACAGACGATATACGATCTCACCTGAAGAACCTCTGGAAATCGAAACCGGACCAAGAAAAATCGAGTACACCTATCAGATCGATATGGTAATCATGGATACTGAGCACAGAGAACTCCACCGCTCAAAAATGGCTGCAACACTGCCACAGCAGTGAAAAACTGTGAGAGAAATATAAAAATTAAAATGGGCATTAAGCCCACCTTAAATATTTTTATTTTATTTTATTTTCGCCATCAAGTAAACTGCAGCCAGTGTCCCTGAAATTGCAAGCAATACTCCGAATCCGGGCACAGGTTCAGGCTCCGGCTCGGGTTCAGGTTCGGGATCTACCGGTTCTGCAAGACTTCGTTCAAGTTCAAAACCAAACTCTCCCATTCTCTCAGCACCATGCGGGACAGGGGCTCCTGCTTCAGTGCATACAATTCCTGTACCATGTAATTCGCCATCAAAGAGTGATGCATAGCTAAACACACTCGGATAGAACAGGCTTATAGTTGTACCCGGTACTTCATTCCATTCAGGAGACTGACCAGTAAACCTTACAGCCTCCACATCAGCTTCAGTTCCAATTCCAAGGGAATGTCCCCAGGTAACATAATGGTCCCTTCCTGATGTATCACCTATATGAACTGCAGGAGATATGTAATAGACCTCACCTTCGGATAAAGCTAAATCTTCCAGCTGATATCCGGTATCCAGTTTTCTTACAAGTTCCACAGTCCAGGTACCTTCACTCCATGTACCATCTGCTGTGATCTGTCCTCTGCTTTCAGTTGGAGCTGTGATGATCCGCCGGGGAATTGTATCTCCTTCCTGCCACTCATATTCAGAGTCAAAAGGTACTGCAAATTCCTCTGCCAGGTAATAATAGTCATCCATCCCCAGGTTTCTGTCCCGTACATCCTCCCAGTCCAGTGCTACAAATCCGGTTACTTCAGGATCGAACATGTATGCAGGCCGGTCATTATCATCATCCCAGTTCGTATAGTATGGAGACTGGCCAGTATCACTATGACGGAATTCAAGTATATGCTGTGAATCAGAGTATCCAACCGGATTGCTTCTGTGAGCCCGCCAGTGAATCAGGTCAAGGAAAACTCCATCTTCTCTTAACTGGTCAAGTTCCTCCTGGGATACGATGTTGTCCCAGCTTAGAGGGTCGCCCCTGGTCTCGGGAATGTACTTGCGTACATCACTTACACCAAGCACGCCGCCAAGATACTCATGAGCCCCTACCTCTTCAGCAGATGGAGAATCCGGCATGAATCTTACATCGTCATGGCAGGTTACAAAACATCCAAGTGTATCAAAATAGTTTACCTGATGCCCACCAAGCAGCATGGTCATCCGGTCCTCATTGTATCCGTCCCTTACCCATTCACCATCTTCAAATCTGTAGTAGTCATGATAAATTCCTGGATACTGCATCTGTGCAGAATCGAATTCAAACAGAAAATGAATGTTTTCATCATTGTATGCGGCCTTTATATTCAGGTCAATCGTTTCCCTATCCACCGGAACCTCATCAGCAGCTGCACCTATGCTAAAAGCAGTCAGTATTGCTGCAAAGAGAAATAAAGTGCAGGCTATGCGATGTATTCGGGAAATCTTATAAGAGCCGTTATATCCTGTCATTTGTCTCACCCCATTTAGCTGATATATACCCAAATATTACCAGGAACAATCCTGATAAAAAGGATTGCTCTTGATTATAATTAAATATTTTATTTTATCAGCATTTAAGTTTTCTACTGGGGCAACTGCTGCAGGTCAAACTAATTTACAGAAATGAACCGTATCATTTTCAGAAGACAATCTCAGGCCCGGTCTGCCAGACAGGGTCACATATCTCATTTATTCTTCTGGCCTTTCATCATCTCCATCATTTCCGGCATGTTCATACTCTGCATTTCCCGGCAGAAAGGCATCATCTCTTTCATCATACCCTGTGGATCCTTTTTAAAAATCTCACACATGGACGGCATTATTGATTTAAAGAATTCCACCTTTCCCTCATCGGATAATGCTTCAAACTTTTCTTTCAGATCGTTCATAAATATCACCTCCATACTCCCATTTCAATTTACAATTTTCCGGATATAAACGCCTTATGGTAAGCCATGGGCAGAATTAAAAAAGTAGAGGACATAAATGAGATCATGAGCTATGTTGTGATTGATAGAGAATTAAAATTTCAGGAAAAAATCCATCAGAAGATGATATTAGTAAATGGATAATATTAAGATTTTAAACTTATTTAAAAGAGCTATTTTGAGCTTTAAATATATTTTAAACTTAAATACTAATTATAAATATAAATAAAACTTATTTAAATAATAAAAACTATTTAAATTGATTAAAATAGAATTTTATTATATTTAGATTCATAAATACTAATTAATTCTAAAAATAGATTGAATGAAAGCTTTATATCTTTAAAAAACATATATAACATGTTAGTAATCCCATAATTCTGGGGGGCTAATTGGGAGGTGACATAACATATGGTCAAACCACAGGAATCAAAAAAACCAGGACAGACTGCCAAAAAAGGGGAGCAGGCTAAAAAGCAGCAGAAAAAGTAAACTAATATGATATTTCATCCTGCAAAAATCTTGAGGTTGCTTTTTTGGCAACCTTTCTCTTTTTCATACATGTCCATAATTTACAGAACTGAATTCATTTTCTGCCAAAATGGAATATTCCAAGCCATATCCAGAATGCCATCAGCACAGCTGCAAAGATGAGCACCGGTACCGGGCCAAACTGGAATATCAGTGGCACCGAGGCTGCTGTAAAAATTCCCCCACCTACAACAGGCTCAAACATCAGCTGTTTATATCCAAAACTTTCAAGAGCAGGAGATTTATTTTCCGGATCTGCTATTTTCATCAGCAGAAGACCGCTTGCAGTCATACCCATTGACTGGCCAAAATTACCGATACCCCTTTCAAACCAGTACGTGGGAATCATTCTGGGTGCCAGGTAAATATATGCAACCACATTCCAGACAATACCAACAACTCCAAGAATGATGAATGGTGCCAGGTTATCACCGATTACTGCAAGAGAGAGTGTTGCAATTGCACTCACGATCAAAATGTCCAGAGAAAGACCCTGTATCCTCATCATTATATTTCGATCAAGCGTCTGGTGGACATCAAATCTGTCCAGAAATATCTGGAGAATAATACCACCGATCATTGCCAGAGGAAATAACGGAATGTATCTCAGCAGGTATACATCAGTCATCTGGCCCCAGGTAATCTCCTCCAGAAAAATAAAACCCTGGAGAAGAAGATATCCAATACCAATTGCAACTCCGATATAGGCAAAATGAAGGGAGAGTGGTTCAATCGATTCAGGACGTGTAGTTATTTTACCTGCAGATTCCCTGGCATCAAAATCAACAATACCTGCCTGCTGCAGTTTATCCAGCTGGAGTTCATCAGGATCCTTGAGCACATTTGAATCACCTTTTCTAATTCCATAATTTAAAAGTACTATCCCAAAAACAACTCCAAACAGAATACCAATAGTTGCAAGGCCTATTGCCAGATCCCCTCCTTCAGCAAATCCAAGTTCTTCAAAGGTTCCTGCCATACCTGCCGCTGTTCCATGACCTCCTTCAAAACCAATTTCAATCAAGGCACCTGCCATAGGATTTACTGCAAAAAATGGAGTAAGGATCAGAAGAGTAACCAGTATCCCAAAAACATACTGACCCCAGGCCATTGTCTGCCCGTGTGCCACCTGAGGCCCTGCGATAATCCAGATCTCACGCAGGCTGGGAATCTTTTTTCCAAGAAAGAGTGTTGCAAATATGATGTTTATAAAAAGTGCTGGCAGGGCTGCCCATACATTCAGAATATCCTCAGGAAAAAGTCCGTCTGAGAGCAGGGAATTTTCATATCCCATCCCGACAGCAACTTGCCCAAGAACATCGGGACCAAGAAACAGAGCCAGAAATCCTCCAATCAGTGAACTTGGAATGAAGAGTTTCTGGAGAGGAGGAGACATTAAGCGAATCCATTTTCCTGCAAGCAAAATCAAACCCAGTAACAGAAAACTCATCCCAACCATTGAAGCAGACATTGAAAAAACTCCTATATTGTATCAAAATTCAGGTACTGACTGATTCAGATTTTTTCATTTCCGTGTTCCTTTGAACGAATCCATACATTATTAAGATACCGGCGGGCATGCTGGCCTAATTTCAGAAGTTCATCCCGGTTGAGAGGAAGGGTATTCCGGATATTCTCAGACATTGCATTTTCTGTTATTCCCTGCTGGATAACATAATCCACATCTCTGCCTGCATGTTCTGCAATCCATCTGGCAATGGATGATATCTCCTCCGGAGTTTCGATCAGATCCCTGAAAACGGTGGTACGCATCTCCAACTGTACACCGGCTTCCAGAATACATTCAATCGACCCCTGCAGTCTCCTGACAATTTCTCCAGAATCACACTTCACACTTCCAGCCGCACCAAGTCCTGCAATCTTTCTGTAGAGATGAGGATTGTCAGGAGGTGCCTTGATATCAACAAAAAATCTATCCACAAGTCCTTTCTCCGCCAGAGTGCAGATGTTATCCTCAAAGAAGCCATTGGTTTCAATACCCACCAGCAGATCCCTTTCCTTTGCAAATGAGGCCAGGTGAACTACAGCATCAATATGCATCATCGGTTCTCCGCCTGAGAAAACAACACTGCTGACAAAAGGAGTGGCCTTTATAATATCCTGCTCTGCTTCTGAAATATCCACTGGTTCAGATACTGCCAGAAGATCATAATTCTGACAGTAGGGGCACCTGAAGGGACATTCCCTGAAAAAAAGGACAACAGAAGCTCTGCCATACCAGTCAACTGTTGATACGGAAACAGAGCCTGAATAGTTTATCTTCATAGCATGTCAGCTGAATTGTATCTCATACGGTCCTTAAGTTCCTGCTTCTTTGCCGCATTCCAGCCACCAACTGCCTGAACATATCCCGTTACCCTTGAGAGATGTTCCACATTATCTGAACTGCAGTTGGAGCAGCTATCAAGAAGCCCTGAAGCTACATGGAAATCATTCATGCAGACGGTCATATCCTTGGTAAATGCAAAGTATCCTACCTGGGTATTTCTGGCAATTTTCATTGCAAAATCCTTGAGACCTGAAGGATCCGGATGACCTTCTCCCATCCAGATATGCAGAATATTTCCACCATCCACTATAGGGAAGAAGACATGTTCGATATTGATCCTGTCAGTAATTGAAATGTCAGCTCCAGGAGGTACATGCGTACCATTGGTATAGTAAATTGGCAAATCTCTTGTATCCTTTAGCTGTTTTCTTGTAGATTCAAGATCTCCCTTTATAACCTTCTCAGCATGCTTTGAGAATTCCATGTGGAGAAGATCAGATACAGCAAATCTCTGACATGTAGTTTCAGCAGGAGTTCTTGCAAGGGCAATTTCCATTGAATGAGTTTCACTGAGCTGTCTTGCATATAGTTCCATTTCTGTCATGCACCTTACAGCAAGTTTGAACGCATCCTTTGACTCATGCATCTGCATACCGGTATGATGCTGGACCATTTCATTAAGTCCTATAATACCAATGGTATATACAAGTGAATCAATATCCACAGCTATAGCACCACGTTTTCCGGTGGCAGGATCCTTGGGCTGCTGGGTTGCAAAAGGCATGCGGCCATTCCTGATAATATTGTCCATCCAGCGTCTTTTGACCTTGAATACCTCAACTGCCTGATCCATAAGCCGTCTCAATTCTCTGAAAAGAGCTTCATCATCAGCTTCTGCACGATAGGCGGCCCTTGGACAGTTAAGAGACACAACCTGCCAGGCACCCATTGAAAAGTGCATTCCATCCCTGAAATAAAGTTTATCCTCGAAGTGGGAATCTGCATCTGCTGTTGCTGAAAACTGATATGCACAGCACTGATAGCATGAAATACCCTCGCCTGCTCCCCTGTATGCAGGAAGCTGGTTGTCAAAGTAGGGAGTACCAAACCGTGTTGCTAGTTCAAAGGACATGGTATAGAGTTCATCATATGTAGGAAGCTGCGGGTTGGCCTTATTGAACTCCTCGTCCTCCTGCATAAAGTCAGGTTCAATGGATATTTCGGGTTTTGGGAAGTTGAAAGGCTTGCCCCAGTAATCTCCCTGAAGCATCACATTCATCAAAGCTCTGAACCCGAGCCTGACCTCGCGTTCAAATTCTCCGTATGTCCTAAGAGGAGTATCTTTTCCATCCCATACACGACCTTTGTACACAACAGGTTTATCCCTCCACAGTTTAGGGATACCTGGTGATAGCTGAACCGATGAGAATACAAGCTGTCCGCCTCTGGCAACCATCATCTGGGTCATCTCATACACAAACATCTGCATGAGCTGTTCGATTTCAGGATAATCCATGCCCTCAAAGTATGGTGCCATGAATGTCAGGAAATTGTAAAAACCCTGGCCGCCTGCAAAATTGGTCTGCGCACTGCCAAGTGCCTTAACTGCATGAAGTATAGCAACCTCAGCGTTTTTTGCAGGCCCTGCCACACTTGCCTTGGTACCTGAACCATCTGGCATCAGGCCATAATAGAAAAAGTACCTCAGGTCCCAGTCCTGGCAGAATGCACGGGTGCCCAGGTACTCCAGGTCATGTATATGAATATCACCATTAAGGTGCAGATCTGCCACCTTTGGAGGCAGGAGTAGAAGATACTGTTCCTTGGATATCTTATCTGCTTTTTTCTTGTGGGATGTTTCAGCATTTTCCTGCAGGTTGGCATTGTCCTTTGCCTCAAATCCTGTACCAATATCTATCTTATAGGCATCGTATACAGGAGTACCTACCCTGGTTGAGATGTTACGCCATTCAACATGACCATTTTCAATGAGAACTATATTGACCAGTTCCCTTACAAGAGGACTTGAAAGAAATTGGAGGTTCATTGCACGAATACGTTTTTCGGTCTCCTTTGCAATATCCCTGGCTTGTTCAGGAGTTATTGCAGACTTGCCATAGAACTGTTCACAGAGTTGAGTTTCCTTAAGTAGCTGATTAACAACAACACTGCGATCCCAGTCAACTATATGTCCGTCAGTTGTACGTACCCTGGGCATTGCCGGAACAAATTCACCTTCCAGGGTCTGCTGCATTGGTACATGGACCTGATGTTTTCTGTTTTCAGCGATTTGCATATCATCTTTCACAATGCTATCCTCATTATTAAGATCTTTATTTATTTCTTTTATTTTCGAACTTTCTGTCATAGTACCTGTACCGCAACCATGCATTCTCCCACCTCGACATTTATAGATCAAGTATGCTGCTGATAGCATCCATATTTAAAGTCTCACCTTTAAACAGTTCCTCATAAGTAAGGAATGTATCACCAACCTGCAGAACCGGAGCAGTCACGGTGAAAACACCGTTTATACGAAGTTCTGTAAGAGATTCCGGTGAAGACATGTCTGCCTCCTTAAAAGGTATATCGTTCTTTTTCATGACCGTCTTTAATTTGTCACATTTTGGACAGATCTGAGTAGTGTATATGGTTATTTGCTCCATTTTTTTCACATCCATTATCAGGATATCACATATTCATACAATTCTATATTATCAGGTAGCCGGGAAGCATATCAGGCAGCACCAGACGATAGACGTACCTGAGAAAGTTCATCAAAATCAAACCCCAGCGACACTGCCTGCCCTCATGATAAAGCATCTATCACGTAATATTTGTGTAAATGATACAAACGATCTTTTGGTTAATAATAATTTTCCAACTCATCTTTGCATACTAAAAATTTTTAATTTTAACATGTGTGATCACATATCTGATAACATATGTGATAACAAAAAATAAATATCCTTTAGTTCTGGATTCTATTGCATAAGCTCATAGGAATATGATCTGTCCAGCTGCAAAAAACGTATATTGCATCTATACATTATACAAAATAAATTTAATCAGAGGTGTATCAAATAAAAACATATTTACAATCAGGATGCGAACCTCTTGACCGGCTTCTGGGAGGAGGATTTGAATCCGGTATTGTCACCCAGATATTTGGAGAAGCAGGCAGTGGAAAAACCAATATATGCCTCCAGACTGCGGTCGAATGTGTAAAAAACGGAAGAAAGGTAATATATATAGATACTGAAGCCATTTCAGCCGATCGATTCGAACAGATTGCAGGTGAGAGGGCAAAGGAAATTGCAAGAGACATTATAATCTATGAACCCACCAGCTTTGAGGAACAGTATTCAGCCATTCTGGACCTGAGTAAGATTGCAGGTGAGAATATTGGACTCATAATTCTGGATTCTGCAACTTCCTTCTACCGTTATGAACTGGATGATGAAGATTCAGGAATACGAACCAGGCGAGAACTGTCCAACCAGCTTGGGATTCTTCACAGCTTTGCAAGAAAACATGACATAGCGGTGATCATTACAAATCAGATCTACACAGATATTGTTTCCGGTGCCTACAAGCCAATCGGAGGCAGCGGTATCGAGCATATATCAAAGACAATTATACAGCTTGAACGTACCGGCACCGGAACACGCCTTGCAAAACTATGGAAACACAGGTCAAGACCTGAAGGTGAGACCTGCAGGTTTACGATAACATCAGATGGTGTAAGGTAGAAATCATTTTCTTGCAATTGTTATAAAACCTGTATGCCCGACCCTTGCGGTGGAAGGTCTTGTACCTCTGTCTGAAAAAGATATCTCCCTTTCGATACATTCCAGTGTCACAACATCTGAAAAACCTGCCTCTCCAAATGATTGCCGTATTTCTTTTGTCTGCTCAATGAATGGGGAATAGGTAGCAACATATCCTCCGGTCTGAAGAATATTTATAACATGGGGTATCACTTTCATTGAATGCATGGTATCCAGTGTGATCACATCAAATGCCTGATCAAGATTTTTGACCTCCTCAACTATATCTCCACACCTGACCTCCACATTATCGAGTCCTGCATTGATGATATTCTGGCGTGCAACCTCTGCAAAATCTTCTTTTATTTCATAGCTGATAACTTTTTTTGCAATGGATCCAAGATACATGGCAAGAATACCTGAACCGGTTCCAGAATCCAGGACAACATCATTTTTATTAAGACCGGTATATGCTATTATCATACCAATATCCTTTGGCATCATGGGTGCTCCGGTTCTCTTTGCATGCCTGAAAAAGTCAGGGGTCCGGGGTCTGTGGATCAAAAATGTATGCCCTTTATGAGACTGTACAGTATCTCCTATACTACTTTGAAGAATATCGTTCATATATATGATTCCCAGGTCAGTGTGGTAATCTTCATCAGATACCACCGTGATAAACTCACGTATCCTTTTTCCATGGGAAGTCCTTAGAAGTATCATATCACCTTTTTTCAATAAAAACACCTTTTTTTATCCATTGTATCGAGCTTCAGGCAGGGTTAGCATATCCCTTGGAACACGGTGCTGATTTACTCTGATATAATCCAGGATCGAATCAAACTCTCTCCTGTATGAATCCACCAGCGATCTGGAATATTCAACTCCTTCTGATGTGAGAACGTATTCATATCTCTGCCTGATACGTCCATGTTTTTCATAATATCTCAAGTCTTCGTCCACCATGCCCATTGCAACAAGTATCTGAATGTCCTCAAACAGTTTTTCACTATATGGGAATCCAAACTTATCATGGAACCTGTAGTCAAAAAGATATTTGAGTATTTCATCCTTTCCAAATTCCCTAACCGTGCGATATATCCAGGTTATGTTCCTCAGGCGTGGAATTGAGATGTAATCACCATTTATCTCCTCAAAAATACTGTGAACACCATAAAAAAGAAGGATCAGTCCTTCAATTGAAAGATACTGTTCTTTGCGTATAAACCTGAGAAGTCTGGGAGAGAGATTTCGGACCACTTTAACCATTTCAGCCTCCAGTAAATCCGTATCAACTCCATTAGAATCATTATTATTATAATCTGGAATAAATGCAGTCAGTGACATCTGTCTGGATATGGCCCTCACAAGTCCATTTGCAAGTGCAGACTCGTCATAGAGAAAACTTTCGGCATTCCCTGATACAAACCTCATCGTTTTTGGAACTCCAGTCGCAACACTTAGATCTATCAGCATATTTCCAGTATCCAGTTCCTTTGAAAACTCAGTTTCAAACATCTTGCAGGCAACACCGTGTCTTGCAATTGTTGAAAGAGCCATTCTGGTTACAGAAGAAAGGGTCTTTTGATTAAAGCGAACTGCAGGGCCATCAATATTACCACTTTCTATTCTGGATACCAGATCACAGCCCTTTGCAGAGGCATACGTCCGGATAAAATTTAACAGATTATCATCATTATGTACCGTAAAAAACTCAATTATCTTATCTGTTACATGAGGATTACTGTGTTTGTGGCGGTAATTTGATATTGCATCTTCAAGGGCATGCAAAAGCATTACTCTGGCAGCCTGGGTCCTTGGATGATGTATTATAGCAGTATAATGATGTGCTCTTGCAATAAGCATTGATTCTGCAGCAGTCATGACCATATCCTCAGCATAGCTTGTTTCTGAAATGTCCCCCAGCATCAGACGATCGTTTTTGATAGTAAGACTCTGTACGATCTGATCCACATCGATCAAACCCAGGGAAACTCCAGTATGATAGGAATCACGCAACAGAAAATCTATTCTGTCTGCATCAATGTCTCCTGATATTATCTGTGACAGATATGGTCTCTCAACTCCATCAGTTTCTCCTGTTGCAATTTTTGAAATCTCATCAAAAAATATGACAGCATCCCTGTCAAACCTATCCTCGACCATTGCGGAAATTGTTCTATGGTGACATAATTCATTTCTTATGATATACCTTGTAAATGCTTCATGGTTCATACATTTCTCTTTTCCCATCTCAGGTTGAAGTTCAGGATTTCTTTTCAGAACATCTTCCACAGCATGAGAAAAGGCTGCATGTCCGATATCATGCAGAAGACCTGCTATCCTCAATTTCTCGATCTCCACACTATCCAGACCCAGTGAACTACCAATAATCGAAGCTGTCTGCATTGTCCCTATACTGTGTTCAAAGCGGGTATGGTTTGCACCAGGATATACAAGATCTGCAAGTCCAAGCTGCTGTATCTTTCGAAGGCGCTGGATCTGAGGAGTGTTTATAAGAGCTGTTTCCAGATCATTTAAGATAACTGTTCTGTGTACCGGATCATGTATAATCATGGGTTTAGACATCAATACCAGATATAACAGCGGAGATATATATATGATCGGAAACATGAATAAAATTAACTATCAGGCCATCTAATATTGCTATCAGAATAAATGTTATCAGGATGGATCATATGAGAACAATTGACTGGGACACAAATACAGGCACAATAAAACTGATCGATCAAACATTACTGCCAGGAGAATATAGGGTAATCGAGTGTGCAACACTCAGTTCACTATGTAAGGCAATCAAATCTTTAAAGGTACGGGGTGCTCCTGCACTTGGTGCAGCCGGGGGATTTGGCATGGCTCTTGCAGCCAGACTCAGTGGTGCAAAGACAATGGATTCACTTATTCAGGATCTGGAAAAGGCTGCAGAAATTATAAAATCCACAAGACCTACCGCAATAAATCTTGCATGGGGGGTTGACCGGGTACTTCATGCAGTCTCAGATGCCTATAATACATCAAGTGTAAGGGACATTGCAGTAGAAGAAGCAATAAGGATAGCAGACGAAGATGTAAAAATCAATAAACAGCTTGGAAAATACGGATCAGAATTGCTGGATGACGGAGATGTGGTAATGACTCATTGCAATGCAGGACGGCTTGCCTGTGTTGACTGGGGAACTGCACTGGGTGTTGTTCGTTCTGCTGTTGAAGAGGGTAAATCCATTAAAGTAGTTGCCTGTGAGACAAGGCCACTCAACCAGGGAAGCCGGCTCACCACATGGGAACTGATGCAGGATGACATTCCAGTGACATTGATTGCTGATTCAATGGCAGGACATATAATGCGCAGAGGAATGATTGATAAGATCGTTGTTGGTGCTGACAGGATCACTGAAGATGTTGTTTTTAACAAAATCGGAACATACACCCATTCGGTGCTGGCCATTGAGCACGAAATACCATTCTATGTTGCAGCACCCACTTCCACCTTTGATTTCAAGGAATGGGAAGGAAGTGTCAAAATTGAGATGCGAGATCCCGATGAGTTGAAATTTATTTCTGGGGTTCAGACTGCTCCTGAAAATGTGGAAGTATATAACCCTGCATTTGATGCAACTCCAATGGAGAACATATCTGCGATCATAACTGAAAAAGGCGTATTTCATCCTCCTTTCCTGCTAGACGAGATCAGAGTATAGGCAAAAGGATTATAAGATAGAAAACAATAAGTAGCATCCTCACTAATATATAAAAAATAAATAATGTACACAGAGGGATTATATGGCTAAGAAAAAATCAGAAGGCAGTGGATTGATGTCATCAGCCGGTCTTATGCGGTACTATGAGGCCGATAAAAAAGCTCCACATATTAATCCAAAGACTGTAATCGTGGTGGGATTGCTGTGCGGAGTTGCAATACTGTTCCTTAATGCAAGTTATGGCATGTGGCCGTAAGCAGACATGATCTGCAGGTCACAGTAACAACTATTTTTATAAAATTAGAGAACAGGGGGTTAAATAATTGGTACTTAAATGGATAAAGAAAATCATCAAAATATTTATAAAAACAAAGATACTTCTCTGGCTTAAAAGAAAAATATGGAGAATAATCAAAAAATAATAAGGGTGTTTAAACCCTTATTCTCCGAGCCATTCGCTTACTTTTTCTGGATTGTTTTCAATCCACCTTGCAGCTGCTTCTTCAGGAGAATATCCTTCCTCCATATCCAGCATTACTGATTCTACATCATCCAGTGTCCAGTAGAACCTTGAGATAATTTCATAAAGTTCTGGTTTATCTTCCTGAAGTCCCTCGCGGGCAAGGGTTGCAACATATTCCTCTCCACCATACACCATCTCTGGATCCTCAAGGTATTTCAGTTCCCAGCGTTCAAATTTCCAGTGAGGACTCCAGCCGGTAACAACAACCCATTCATCATTGGTTATTGCAGATCTTATTTCTGCAGTCATAGCTGCTCCACTGCTTGCCACAAGTTCATATTCAAGATCATAGACCTCAATTGCATTCTCTGTTGCAGTCATAATACCGGCACCTGGTTCAATACCCACAATCCTTCCATCAAACTCATCGACTACATCGTTCATCTCTTCGATTGAATCAATGGTCACATATTGAGGTACCACAAGCCCAATCCTGGCACCTTCAAGATTTACTGCTACCTCTTCAAAGTCATCACCAAATCTATCCATGTAATGACCATGGGTATGTGGAAGCCATGCTGAAGTGGTAAAGTCAAACTGTCCATCAGCAAGACCACGGTATAGTGCACCTGGTTCTATAGAGATTATTTCAACTTCATACCCGGCTTCCTCCAGTACCTGCTTCATCACATTGGTACTTGCAATCTCTCCGGCCCATGGAAGATAGCCAATGGTTGTCTGATAAGGATCATCATCCAGAGCCTCAAGACAACCTGCCCCTATAACAATACCTGTTATGGCTATGATCATTAACAATGCTACTTTTACTCTATTCAAAATTATACAACTCCTGTGTAAGATATTTATCCATATATAATTAATAAATCATTAAATATTAAATTACCTGAGACTTTATGACCATTCTATCACAGATATAAAAAATTTGGATTTATGGATGATCAGGCACTTCTCTGCAACTATCTGAAAGGCCTAACATCATTATCTAATCAAAAAAGGTAAAAAAAATAAGGGTAAAAACCCTTATGCACCTATCCATTCATTTACTTTTTCTGGATTCTCTTCAACCCACTTTGCAGCAGCGTCTTCAGGAGCCATTCCCTCTTCAATATCCATCATAACAGACTGGATATCATCCTGGGTCCAGTAGAACCTTGATATTATGTCATAGAGTTCTGGTTTATCTTCCTGGAGTCCTGCACGTGCAAGGGTTGCAACATATTCTTCCTCACCATAGACCAGTTCTGGGTCCTCAAGG